>NZ_JBPQTX010000061.1:0-28359 GCF_051386555.1 Streptomyces sp. URMC 126 | reverse complement strand
GTGGTCTCCGGTGCGGCGTGGGGGCGGGCGGAGTCGGTGGCCCACGAGGGGCGCCCGTGGGTTGACGGCGCGTCAGGTGTCGTGCGGGGTGCGGTGTCCCGGTGCTCGGTGCGGGGCTGTTGGGGAACGTGGGGCGTCGTACGCCCGTGGTGTCCGGGCAGACCGGTGGTGCGTGCTTCGTCGGCTGCCGAGTTCGCCGTGGTGGTCGCGGCAGGTGCCGAGGCCGGCGTCGTGGTGAAGCGGGCGGTACCGGTGCCGGTCGTTCCCGTACTCCCGCCCTGACGAACGCCGTTCGCGGGCAGGGCGTCCCCCGCGCCGTGCTCCCACCCTGCCGTACCCGGCGCGGGGGAGGCGGACGTGGCGCGGCCCGGATTCTCGACGCCGTTCCCCGCCCTGGCCTGCCCGGGGATGCTCGTTCCCGAGGTGCCGCGTCGAGCGGAGCCGAGCGCCTCCGCGGCCCCGGCCCGGGAGCCACCGTCGGACGCCCCCGTCTCCGCGCGGAATCCGCGCGCGTGCGTGCTCCGTTCGGAGTCGGCGGTCGCGGGGGTACGGGGGGTGGTGGCGCGTGTTCCGGATACGCGGGCGTCGCCGTCGGCGGGAACGGCCGGCGAGACACCGGCGGGCCCCGGACGCCCGCCCGCCGCACTGGCCGGCTGAGCGCCCGAGGTGCCTTGCGCCTCCGCTTGGCTGCCGGTCCTGCCGCCGTCTCGGGCCGGGCCGGCGTGCCGGAACGCGCTGTGGGGCGCGTTCGGTTCGCCGGTGTTTCCCCGGCCGCCGGAGGGTGCGTGACCTGCGTCGGGGCTGCACTCGGTCCGGCCGTGCCACCGCTCACCGGTGACGGGTCCTGTCTCCTGAGCGCGGCCACCGCCGGCCTGCGCCGCGCCCTGCGAGGACGCGCCCGTCCCCGACGCGCGGGCGTCCTCGAAGCCGCGCGCCCGGTCTGGTGCGGAAGGCCCGCGTTCGAGCCCGGCCGCGTCCCGGTCCGGAGCGTCGGCGGTCCCGTCCGTGCGGACCGGCGCACCGCGCGTGAAGCCGTCGCGGCCCCCGGCGTTGCCGTCAGGAGCACCCGGGCGGCTAGTGCCACCCGTGGGATTGTGGCCGGGGGCCCGGGTGTTCGGCCCCGCGACAAGCCGTCCCGTGTGCGCGGCATGCCCCTCGGAGCTCGTGCGGGGGTGGGGAGCGGTACCGGACGTCTGGTGGTGCGCGTCGGGGCCGTCCACCGCGAGCGCACGAGTGTCCCGGGCGGCCGGGACGTGTCGTCGCCCGGCCGCCCCGGCCTGTGCCGAGTGCGCGGCGTCCTCCGGTGCGGCGCCGGCTCCGGGCGCCGTCGCGCCGCCTCGCACATCAGGTGTCCTGCCCTGGGCCGGGTACTCCGCCTCCACGGCCCCCTGGCGGGGGTCGTCGGCGTGCGCGTCCCGCAGCACTCGTCGCACTCCGGCCACCGTGGCTCCGCGGTCCGACGCCTGGCTTTCCCCGGTCACGGAGCCGGGGGCGGAGGCCCGGCCGGCTCCGGCCGTCGCCTCTCCGCCCGTTGCGGACCGTGAGTCTCCTTCCGGCCGGACCGCGGGGGCACCGGCGGGCGCCGCACCCCGGACGGGAGCGGCTGTGGTGGACGGTGCCTGATGCCGCGTCGTCTCTCCCGCTGCTGCCGCGCTGTCGCTCCGGACAGGCCGGGACGCGCGGTCGGCGTACGGGTCGTCGCCCGGCGCCCGGCCTCCGCGCCTCGGGTCGGCCGGTACGGATCCCGGTGCGCCGGACGGCACCGGGGGGCCCGCCGGGTTCGAGTGTGCGCCCGACGTGTGAGTGGTGGTGTGGTCCCGTTCGGGCGCGGGGGGCGCGGTCTCGGTCCGCTCGGGGGAGCCCGTGACGGTGCGGTCCCGGCCGGGCGCCGGGGCGGCCTGCGAGGGCCGGACCTGCCTATGGGCAGCGGTGGGCCGGGGAAGTGGCTCGGGGGAGTGACCGGTGGAGGACGCGGTCGGTGCGGGGCGGGCCTCCCGGCCGGCGGAAGGGGCGTCGGCCGCCGCTGTTGCGAAGCGGTCGGTTCCGCCGGGGGTGTCGGCGCGCGGCGCGTCCACGGGGGGACGGGCCGCGGGGGCGGGAGCGGCGGCACGGTTGCCGTGGGGCGCGGTGGCGTTCCCCGACGTCCGCGTGGCGCCGGTGCCGTGGCCGGCGGGGGCGTCGTGAACAGGCTGACGACCGGTGCTGTGGTCCGCCCGAGCCGCTGCTGCGGTGCGCGGGCGGGTGTCCGTCCCCGTCTCGGCGGAGTGGGCCCGGGGAGAGGCGGTACCGGTCGTGGACCCGGCGGACCGGGACTCGGCGGGGGCATGGGCCTGGGTGGACTCGACAGCCGTGGCGGACCAAGCGGCCCCGCCGGTCCCGCCAATCCCACTGGCCGCAGCGGAGCCCGCGGCTTCGACGGAGCCTTCGACGGAGCGCGCCCTGCGATCGGCCGATCCCGCGCGCGGCGGTACGCCTCCCCGTGCTTCCACCTCCGATGTGGCGGCACGCCCATCGGAGCCGCCCGGTGCGCCGGAGCCGCCCGGTGTGCCGGAGCCGCCCGGTGTGCCGGAGCCGCCCGGTGTGCCGGAGCCGCCGCGCCCCGCGGCCCCGCCGTCGCGCGGCTGCGCGAGCGTCCCGGCCGACCGCGCCGTCACGCCCGTACCCCGAGCCCGATCCACCCCGGCCGTCACATTCCCGGCGCGCCCGCCCGCCTGAGGGCGGCGTCCGTCCGGGAGCCCGCCCGTTCGGTCCGGGTGTCGGGTCTCGGGAGCGTCCGTCCGGGTGACGGCCGTCGGGCGGTGCGCTCGTGGTGTCACTCGAAGGTGTCCCTCGCCGTCGGGCGAGGTGGGGAGGAGCAAGGGGGAGCCGGCTCCTTCCGGCGCCGCGTCGCCCGTGAGGGCCGCGGCCGCCGGCGGGGTGTGAGCCGGCTCGCCGGGGCCGGTGTCCGCGCCGTCGGGGCCGTGGAGGACCAGGGTCGATTCACCCGCGCGGAGCAGGGCGCCGGGCCGGAACGGCACGGGCCGTTCGTCGACCGGGGTCGCGTCGAGAGTGGTGCCGTTGGTGGAGCCGAGGTCATGGAGGGTGACGCGGCCGTCGTCGCCCAGGGTGACCGCGCAGTGCAGCCGGGAGACGTCGGGGTCGTCCACCGGGATGTCGGCCGTCGAGGAGCGGCCGATGCGGACCTCGCCGCCGTGCAGCAGGTGCACGCCGCCCGCGTCCGGCCCGGAGACGACGTGGAGGCGGGCGGTGGTCTCCGCCAGCAGGGCGAGGGGCGTGGTGGGGTGCCGGTCCGGGTCGGCCGGGGCGCCGAGGGAGAGCACGGCGCCGTCGATCAGCGGGGGCTCGCCCAGCGCGCAGCGCTGCGCGTCCAGCCGCTCCGTGCCCGCGTAGACGGCGACGGCTCCGGTCCCCAGGTCGGAACCGGCCGCGGCCAGGACGGCGGCCAGCCCGCTCGTCACACCGGCGAGGGCGGTGCCCGCCGGAGCGGTCACCAGAACGTCGCAGGCGTGCGCGGCGTGGCCGCCGAGCGACGGCCCGAGGACGGTCAGCCGGATCTGCATCGGCGTCCACTGTCCCTTCCTGCCCGTGGTGCGCCGACAGGGGCAGGACGTCTCCCCCACCGGCCGCACGGGCGCTTCGGCACGTACAGGTCACCACGGAGCGCGGGGCCTCGGCTCCGCCCCCACCGCACCGTGCTGCGAGCATCCTCGCACCTGCCACTGACAGCGTGTCCGGCGCAGGCCCTTTCGTGATCTTGAAAATCGGCCGGCCCACGCACCGACGGCGAAGAAATCGTCCGATCGTGAGCGGGGAGTGATCGGACATCCGGGAACTTCCTTCCGTTTCCCTCCCCTTCTCTCCTCGCTTCCTTCCGCTTCCCTCCGCTTCTCTTCGCTTTCCTTCGCCTGCCGCCGCCTTCTTTCGGACGACGGCCTCCTGCGGCACCTGCGCCCGCGCCCTCCGATCCCCCGGGGGCCCGTTCTTTCATTCGCCTCGTCCCCGTCGCGCGCCGTGCCGCGCGTCCCGTGCGCCTCCTCCGCGCGCCGCCCGCCCGCGCCCCCGGCGGAAGGTCCGCCACCGCTCATGGCAACCAACGGTCCCCGGGGCGCGTCTTTCCCCCGTGCCCCACGGATTCGCCGGGACGGCGGTGCGTGGGACCGCACTACAGTGGGCCGGAGGGCCGGCCCCGGGAGACCGGGTGCCGGCGACCGGACCCGACCGGAGGGAACCGACGACGGCCGGAGACGGCCGAAGACGAACCGGGAACCGGAAAGCGGTGGATCCGGGAAGAACCGGAAAGAACCGTAAAAAGAAGAGCGGCCCAGCATCCGGCTCGCGGCACGACCGCGGGCCGCCGGGCCGGAGCACACGACCAGGGAGCGCATGACGTGCGGCCGGTAGGCAGCAAATACCTGCTCGAAGAGCCGCTCGGACGCGGAGCGACGGGCACCGTCTGGCGGGCGAGCCAGCGGGAGGCGGCGGGCGCCGAGGCGGCCGTGGCCGGACAGCCGGGCGAGACCGTCGCCATCAAGGTCCTCAAGGAGGAGCTGGCCAACGACGCGGACGTCGTCATGCGCTTCCTGCGCGAGCGCTCCGTGCTGCTGCGGCTCACCCACCCGAACATCGTCCGCACCCGCGACCTGGTCGTCGAGGGCGATCTGCTCGCCCTGGTGATGGACCTGGTCGACGGCCCGGACCTGCACCGCTACCTGCGGGAGAACGGCCCGTTCACCCCGGTGGCCGCGGCCCTGCTGACCGCCCAGATCGCCGACGCGCTGGCGGCCAGCCACGCCGACGGCATCGTGCACCGCGACCTCAAGCCGGCCAACGTCCTCCTGAAGAACGAGGACGGCCGGATGCACCCGATGCTCACGGACTTCGGCATCGCCCGCCTCGCCGACTCGCCCGGTCTGACCCGCACCCACGAGTTCGTCGGCACCCCGGCGTACGTGGCGCCGGAGTCCGCCGAGGGCCGCCCGCAGACCTCCGCCGTCGACATCTACGGCGCCGGCATCCTGCTGTACGAGCTGGTCACCGGCCGTCCGCCGTTCGCCGGGGCGACCGCACTGGAGGTGCTGCACCAGCACCTGAGCGCGGAACCGCGCCGTCCCACCACCGTTCCCGAGCCCCTCTGGACGGTCATAGAGCGCTGCCTGCGCAAGCGCCCGGAGGAGCGGCCGAGCGCCGAGAGCCTGGCCCGCGCCCTGCGCGTGGTCGCCGCCGGCATCGGCGTGCACGCGAGCCCCGCCCAGGCCGAGGCGGCGCTCGGCGTCGCCGCCCTGCTCGCCCCGGACCCGCAGCCGGCCCGGGTGCCCGGCACCGGCCAGGCGGGACAGCAGGGCGCGCCCGGCGGCTTCGGCGACGCCGACCCCACCCAGGTGCTGCCCCCGACCGTCAACCCGTCGGCGGGCCAGGGCCCGGGCGCCTACGACCCGAACGCGGCGACCAGCGTCCTGCCCAGCACCTCGCCCCACACCCCGCCCGGCGTCCCGTCCGGTCCGGACGCGGGCCCGACCCAGGTCCTGCCGGCCGGGTCCGCGGCCCCCGACGGCACCCGGATCATGCCCACCGGCCCCGACGGGTACGGCGGGGCGGACCCGACGCGCGCCATGCCGCCCGTCGGCCCCGAGCCGCAGCAGGCCGACGGACCGCACCCCTGGCAGACGCAGCTGCGCGCGGCCCGCGACCGCAACGACCAGACGCAGGTCCAGTACCTGGACCCCAGCGAGGACCCGCTGCGCCGGCGCCCCACGCGCCGCCCGGCGCCGCAGCAGCCCTACCAACAGCCGTACCCGCAGCAGGGCGACCCCGGCCGACGGGGGTACGACCCCCAGCAGGGCTACCCCCGGCAGGGCAACCCCCACCAGCAGGGCTACCCGAACCCGCAGGGGTACCCCGGCCCTCAGGGCTACCCGCAGCAGCCTCCGCACCCCCAGCAGGCGCAGCAGTACCCGCCGCAGCAGCCGCAGCAGCAGCGTCAGGCTCCCCAGCGGCCCGAGCGCCGTCGCTCCGAGCCGCGCCGGCAGCAGCCCGCTCCGGCGCCGGAGCCACAGCGGTACGCGCCCCCCGAGCCGGAGCCCGCGCCCCGGCGCGAGCCCCGCCCGCCCCGGCAGCGCAGTGCCAACCCCATGCGTATCCCCGGCCTCGGGTGCCTCAAGGGCTGTCTCTTCCTGATCGTCATCCTGGTGATCGGCTCCTGGGCGGTGTGGGAGTTCACCCCGGTCAAGGACTGGGTCGCCGACGGGAAGAACTTCTGGGACGCCGCCTGGGACTGGGTCACCAAGGCCAAGGACTGGGTGTCCGGCCTGGGGTCGAAAACCTGACCGGTCGGCGGGCACGCGGCCGGAGGACGGCCGGGGCCGGAGTGGGCCGCCCACCCATAGGGTGGCTTGTGTCCGGGAAACCCTGGGGGAACCCGGGGAAAACCCGGAAAACTCAGCCCGGTACCGGCCGGTGCCCCTAGCATCCCCTCGGCCGCGTAGGTTGTCGGTGACGCGCCTGTCGGATGTCGGAGGAGTCGGGGAAAGTCTTGGCACGGAAGATCGGCAGCCGGTACACCGCCCACCAGGTCCTCGGCCGGGGCAGCGCCGGAACGGTGTGGCTCGGCGAGGGGCCGGAGGGCCCGGTCGCGATCAAGCTCCTGCGTGAGGAACTCTCCTCAGACCAGGAGCTCGTCGGCCGGTTCGTCCAGGAGCGCGCCGCCCTCCTCGGCCTCGACCACCCACACGTGGTCGGCGTCCGCGACCTGGTCGTGGACGGCGCCGACCTCGCCCTGGTGATGGACCTGGTCCGGGGCACGGACCTGCGCACCCGGCTCGACCACGAACGCCGCCTCGCCCCCGAGGCGGCCGTCGCCATCGTCGCCGACGTCGCCGACGCCCTCGCCGCCGCGCACAAGGCCGGGGTCGTCCACCGCGACGTCAAACCGGAGAACGTCCTCCTCGACATGCAGGGCCCGCTCGGCCCCGGCGGCGCCCACCCGGCGCTGCTGACCGACTTCGGCATCGCCCGCCTCGTGGACGCCCCGCGTCCGGCCCGGGAGCGGCAGCCGGGCGCCGGCGCGGGCGGTCGCGGGGCCGTGCAGCGGAGCGTCATCGGCACGCCCGACTACCTCGCCCCGGAGATCATCGAGGGGCTGCCGCCTCGTGCCTCCGTCGATGTGTACGCGCTCGCCACCGTCCTCTACGAGTTGCTCGCCGGGTTCACCCCGTTCGGCGGCGGACACCCCGGGGCCGTCCTGCGGCGGCACGTCACCGAGACGGTGGCGCCGCTGCCCGGCATCCCGGACGAGCTGTGGCAGCTGATCGTCCAGTGCCTGGCCAAGGCGCCCGCCTCCCGGCTGCGCGCCTCCGAGCTGGCCTCCCGGCTGCGGGAGCTGCTCCCCGGCCTGGCCGGCCTGCCGCCGCTCGACATCGACGAGCCGGGCGCCGACGACGAGCACACCGGGCCCGGGGAGGCGGCCGCCGACGGCGCCGAGGCGCGCGGCACGGCGTACGACGGGCAGGGAGCGCCCGGCGGTACGGCGCCCGCGCCGCGCCGCCGGGGCGCGGTCCCGCTCGTGCCCACCCCCGCGTTCGACTCCACCCGGGACACGCATACGAGCATGCGCGTGCCCGGTCCCGAGGAACTGGCGGGCGGCGCGCACGGTACGGCCCGCGCCCCCCGGGCCGCGGGCGAGCCCCGGGCCGGCTCCGCCCGGCACCGCACCCCCGCCGAGGTCCGGCGGCGCCGCCGGATCAAGCTGGGCGCCGCCGCGGCGGCCTTGGCCGCGGCGGCCGGCGTGGGCGGCTGGCTGGCCACCGCCGACCACGACTCCGGCGACGCCAAGCCGGGCGTGCACCGCACGGACGCGCCCCAGGGGCAGCCGCAAGGACAGCCGCAGGGACAGCTCCCGTAGCGGCCGGGCGGGCGCGCCGCCGGGTCAGCTCCGGCGGGCCCGCCCCGGCCCGACCGGAGCGGCGGCGTCCGCTCCCGTCCGTTCCCGCGCCGCCCGCCCGTCCCCGGTTCCCGGCCGGACACCCCGGTCCCGCAGGGCGTCCCCCGCCGCCCCGCGCACCGGTTAGGCTGGTTGCGTGGCAGTCGTTGACGTATCCGAAGAGCTCAAGTCCCTCTCCTCCACCATGGGGTCGATCGAGGCCGTTCTGGACCTCGACAAGATGAGGGCCGACATCGCCGTGCTCGAGGAGCAGGCGGCAGCCCCGTCGCTGTGGGACGACCCGGAGGCGGCGCAGAAGATCACCAGCCAGCTGTCGCACCTCCAGGCCGAGCTGCGCAAGACCGAGACGCTGCGCGGCCGGATCGACGACCTCGGGGTGCTCTTCGAGCTCGCCGAGGCCGAGGACGACGCCGACGCCCTCGCCGAGGCGCAGTCCGAGCTGGAGGCCGTGCGCAAGGCGCTGGACGAGATGGAGGTCCGCACCCTCCTCTCCGGCGAGTACGACGCCCGTGAGGCGCTCGTCAACATCCGGGCCGAGGCCGGCGGCGTCGACGCCTCCGACTTCGCCGAGCGGCTCCAGCGGATGTACCTGCGCTGGGCCGAGCGCCACGGCTACAAGACCGAGGTCTACGAGACCTCGTACGCCGAAGAGGCGGGTATCAAGTCCACCACCTTCGCCGTCCAGGCGCCCTACGCCTACGGCACCCTCTCCGTCGAGCAGGGCACGCACCGGCTCGTGCGCATCTCGCCGTTCGACAACCAGGGCCGCCGCCAGACGTCCTTCGCGGGCGTCGAGGTGCTGCCCGTCGTCGAGCAGACCGACCACGTCGAGATCGACGAGTCCGACCTCCGCGTCGACGTCTACCGCTCCTCCGGCCCCGGCGGCCAGGGCGTCAACACCACCGACTCCGCGGTGCGCCTGACTCACATCCCGACCGGCATCGTCGTCTCCTGCCAGAACGAGCGCTCGCAGATCCAGAACAAGGCGACCGCGATGAACGTCCTCCAGGCCAAGCTGCTGGAGCGGCGCCGCCAGGAGGAGCAGGCCAAGATGGACGCACTCAAGGGCGACGGCGGCAATTCCTGGGGCAACCAGATGCGTTCGTACGTCCTGCACCCTTACCAGATGGTCAAGGACCTGCGCACCGAGCACGAGGTCGGCAACCCGCAGGCCGTCCTCGACGGTGACATCGACGGCTTCCTGGAGGCCGGGATCCGCTGGCGCAAGCAGCAGGAAAAGTAAGACGAAATGCTGAAGGATCCGGGCATAAGGCCCGGATCCGGCTTGACGCTGCCCTCCAATCTCGGAAGGCTGGCGAGCGGCATGCGTATCACTGGGGTGCGTGTGGCGGGGGGGCGTGGACCCGGCCGTAGGGCCGGAGTGGTCGCGCACGGTTCCCCGGAGCCGCCGCCCCGTGGTCAGCTGCTCCATCGACGAGACCAGCTACTGGGGGTAGCAGGCATATGACCAACAAGACGCGGTTGCGCATGGCGCGCATCACCGCGGGCGCGGTGATCGCCGCGGGTGCGTCGCTGACGGCCGCGGGCGCGGCGTCGGCCGCCGGCGTGGACGTTCCGCTGGGCGGCCTGAAGAAGACCAAGACCGTGTCGGTTCCCGACGGGCCGGGTGACGGCCCGGACGGCAAGCAGACGCCGCCGCCGGGGGATGAGAAGACGCCGCCGACGAGCATCCCGCAGCCGACGGACAAGACGACGCCGCCGCCGGATGGCCGCACCACTCCGCCGCCGGATGACCACACGACGCCGCCGCCGGATGACCACACGACGCCGCCGCCGGATGACCACACGACGCCGCCGCCGGACGATCACACGACGCCGCCGCCGGACGACCACACCACTCCGCCGCCGGACGACCACACGACGCCGCCGCCGGACGATCACACCACTCCGCCGCCGGACGACCACACCACTCCGCCGCCGCCGCCCTCCACGAACGAGCCGACCGACACGCCCTCGGACCCCGGCGACGACCCCACCAGCTCCCCCTCCGCGGGCAGCGGCGGCGGTGCCTCGGATCCGGCCTGCCCGGTGGACACCAGCAGCGGCAACTGCAACACCGGTGCGAACGGTGCGGCCCTCAAGCCGGTCTACCAGGCCAAGCCCAAGGAGGAGCTGGCGCAGACCGGTGCCGGTCAGACCGGTTTCCTGGTGGCCGGCGCCGCGACGATGATCGCGGGCGGCATCGGCTTCCGGCTGCTGCCCCGGGCGATCAACCGCAACACGGTCGCCTGACGAGACCTTCGCCCGGCCGCCGAGCCGGAACGTTTCGGCATGCCGCGGGACGCGCGTGAGCGCCGCGAAGCGGGAACGACATGAGGCCCGGGGTGTCATCGCACCCCGGGCCTCGTCGTCCGTCCACAGGCCACCCGGCCGGTCGCCCGAGCCGACGGCGGCCCCGCTCCACAGGCGCCGAACCGACAAGAGTCGAACCGACAAGAGTCGAACCGACAAGAGTCGAGCCGACAAGCACCGAACCGACAAGCGTCGCGAACCATCAGGATCGCCCGACGCCCCGGAATCTCCGTTACCGTAAGCTCACGCCGCGAAACTACGCGCGACGACCGTCACCGCGACCAGCGCCACCAGCAGCGCCACCAGCGCGGCCGGGGTCAGGCCCGCGAAGAAGCCCTCCTGCTGCTGCAGCCGCTCCCGGCTCGCCCGGCACACCGGGCACCGTCCCTCGCTGACCGGGGACGCACAGTTGGCGCACACCAGTCGGTCGCATGTCATGCGAATTCCTCCTCCGGGTACGTCCAACGCGACAGAGAGCCGTGCGGTTCCCCCCTACCACTGTGCCAGCTTTCGCGCCCTTCGGCGCGACCGGTGTCCCGGAGCCGCCCCGAACGGTACCTCCGGCCGCCGCGCTGACGGCCGGGCGGGCCGCCCCGGCCGCCGGTGGCGATCGCGCCGACACAGGATGCGAACCGGATGCCGACTGCGCGTACACCGGTCGTTCGCGTATGGTCACGCTCACCGACGGGCGCCACGGCCGTGGCGTTCCGTGCCGCTCTCCAGGTCGCACGTGGTGCACTCGTGATTCGATTCGACAACGTCTCCAAGTCCTACCCGAAGCAGAGCCGCCCGGCGCTCCGGGACGTCTCGCTCGAGATCGAGAAGGGCGAGTTCGTCTTCCTGGTCGGTTCCTCGGGTTCCGGCAAGTCCACCTTCCTCAGGCTCCTGCTGCGCGAGGAGCGGGCCAGCCACGGCCGGGTGCACGTCCTGGGCAAGGACCTCGCCCGGCTCTCCAACTGGAAAGTGCCGCATATGCGCCGCCAGTTGGGCACGGTGTTCCAGGACTTCCGGCTGCTGCCCAACAAGACGGTCGCCCAGAACGTGGCCTTCGCCCTGGAGGTCATCGGCAAGCCGCGCGGCGAGATCCGCAAGGCCGTCCCGCAGGTGCTGGAGCTGGTCGGGCTCGGCGGCAAGGAGGGCCGGATGCCCGGCGAGCTCTCCGGCGGCGAGCAGCAGCGCGTGGCGATCGCCCGGGCGTTCGTCAACCGGCCGATGCTGCTGATCGCCGACGAGCCGACGGGCAACCTCGACCCGCAGACCTCGGTCGGCATCATGAAGCTGCTCGACCGGATCAACCGGACCGGCACCACCGTCATCATGGCCACCCACGACCAGCAGATCGTGGACCAGATGCGCAAGCGGGTCATCGAGCTCGACCAGGGCCGTCTCGTGCGCGACCAGTCGCGCGGCGTCTACGGCTACCAGCACTGAAAGGCAGTGAAAGGACGCCATGCGCGCCCAGTTCGTTCTGTCGGAGATCGGCGTCGGTCTCCGCCGCAATCTCACGATGACCTTCGCGGTGATCGTGTCGGTCGCCCTCTCGCTCGCCCTGTTCGGCGGTTCGCTGCTGATGAACGAGCAGGTCAACTCGATGAAGGGCTACTGGTACGACAAGGCCAACGTCTCGATCTACCTCTGCAACAAGACCGACAAGGCGAACTTCCCGTCCTGTGCCAAGGGCGCGGTCACCGATGAGCAGAAGAAGCAGATCAAGGCCGATCTGGAGAAGATGCCGATCGTCCAGAGCATCCAGTTCGAGACGACGGACGAGGCGTACAAGCACTACAAGGAGCAGTTCGGCAACCAGCCGCTGGCCACGGTGGTGACCGCCGACCAGATGCAGGAGTCCTTCCGCGTCAAGCTCAAGGACCCCACCAAGTACGAGGTCATCTCCAGCGCCTTCCAGAAGCGGCCGGGCGTCCAGACGGTCGAGGACCAGAAGGACACCCTCAAGAGCCTCTTCAACCTCCTGAAGTACATGAACTGGGGCGCCTTGGGCGTGATGTTCCTGATGCTCGTGGTGGCGCTGCTGCTGATCGTGAACACGGTCCGCGTCTCCGCGTTCAGCCGCCGCCGGGAGACCGGGATCATGCGGCTCGTCGGGGCGTCCAGCTTCTACATCCAGGTGCCGTTCATCGCGGAGGCGGCCGTCGCCGGGCTGCTGGGCGGTGCGCTCGCCTGCGTGCTGCTCGTCTGCGGCCAGCAGTTCCTGGTGAACGACCTGTTGGCCACCCACATCGACGTCATCCAGTTCATCGGCTGGAGCGCGGTGCTGACCAAGCTGCCGCTCATCCTGGCGACCGGCCTGCTGATGCCGGCGCTGGCGGCGTTCGCGGCGCTGTGGAAGTACCTCAAGGTGTAGCCCGGCGCACGGCGGCACACCGGGCGCCTTACGTCCCGAGAGGTGGTCAACTCCCCGTACGGCGCCCGGAGGTGTCCTAGACTCTCGCGCATGTCCGGCCCGACGATGTTCGTACCGCACCGCCGTCATCGGCGTGGCGCGGTCCTGACGCTGGTCTTCGCCGGGGCGCTGGCGACCGGGGCGGCCACCGGCTCCTGGGGCGCGGACGCCCGCGGCGGTCCGCTGCCGACCGCGGCCCGCGTCCCGCACCCGTCCGCCTCCGCCTCGCCCTCCGCCCCGGCCTCCGCCTCCGCGGCGAAGGGCGGCCGCCCGTCCGCCCGTGACCCTCGGGGG
This sequence comes from Streptomyces sp. URMC 126, assembly GCF_051386555.1. NCBI lineage: Bacteria > Bacillati > Actinomycetota > Actinomycetes > Kitasatosporales > Streptomycetaceae > Streptomyces > Streptomyces sp. URMC 126. Next base: position 15,415 of record NZ_JBPQTX010000061.1, on the reverse strand, counting down.
CCCGGGAACACCGGACGTTCCGCGGACCGCTGGGGCGGGGTCTACAGCGCCTCCGAGTACGAGGGCTTCCAGCGGGCCCTGCGCGGCGAGTACGTCGGCGTCGGGCTCTCCGTGCGCCGGACCGCCGACGGGCGGATGGAGGTCGACGGCGTAGAGCGCGGCGGCCCTGCCGCCCGGGCCGGGATCGCCCCGGGGGACCTGCTGCGGTCGGTGGACGGCACGGAGGTGGCCGGCCGGCCGGTCACCGAGGTCGTCGCCCGGCTGCGCGGCGGGCCGTCCGGCCGCGGGACGCCCGTCACCCTGGGCCTGGCGCGGGACGGCGGGCGCCAGTGGGAACGCACCGTGCGCCGCGAGCGGCTGCGCACCCGCAGCGTCGTCGCGGAACGCTTCCGGGACGGGCCCGCCGCCGGCACCCGGATCAAGGTGGAGTCGTTCACCCACGGCACCGGGAAGCAGGTCCGGGCGGCGGTGCGCGGCGCCGGGCCCCGCGAGGGCGTCCTGCTCGACCTGCGCGGCAACTCCGGCGGGCTGGTCACCGAGGCGGTCACCAGCGCCTCCGCCTTCCTCGACGGCGGGCTCGTCGCCACGTACGACGTGCACGGCCGGCAGCGGGCCCTGGAGGCCCGCCCGGGCGGTGACACCAGACGCCCGCTCGTGGTCCTCGTCGACGGCGGCACCATGAGCGCCGGCGAGCTGCTGGCCGGTGCCCTCCAGGACCGGGGGCGGGCCGTCGTCGTCGGTTCCCGGACGTTCGGCAAGGGCTCGGTCCAGATGCCCCGGCCGCTCCCGGACGGCTCGGTCGACGAGCGGACCGTCGGCCACTGGCGCACGCCCTCGGGACGGGCCGTCGACGGCCGCGGCATCACCCCGGACCTGGTCGTCCACGGGGACGCGGAGCCCCGGGCCCGCGCGGTATTGGGTGGCCTCGGGCCGGGGGCCTAGTGCGAGAATGACCGCACTATGGGAAAGCAGCAGAAGCAGCCCAAGGAACCCGGGCGCAAGCTCGTCGCGCAGAACAAGAAGGCGCGGCACGACTACCACATCATCACCACGTACGAGTGCGGCATGGTGCTGACCGGCACCGAGGTCAAGTCGCTGCGGCAGGGCCGGTCCTCGCTGGTGGACGGCTTCGTGCAGATCGACGGCGGCGAGGCGTGGCTGCACAACGTGCACATCCCCGAGTACAGCCAGGGCACGTGGACGAACCACAGCGCGCGCCGCAAGCGCAAGCTGCTGCTGCACCGCGAGGAGATCGACAAGCTGTCCTCGAAGGCCGACGAGACCGGTCACACGATCGTGCCGCTCTCGCTGTACTTCAAGGACGGCCGCGCCAAGGTCGAGATCGCGCTGGCCAAGGGCAAGAAGGAGTACGACAAGCGGCAGACGCTGCGCGAGAAGACGGACCGCCGCGAGGCGGACCGCGCCATCGCCGCCGCCCGCCGGCGTCAGCGCGAGCGGGCGGCCCGGTAGCCCCGGAGGGGGACCGCCCGGGAATACGCTGGCACCGCTCCGCGTCGGTCACGTACGATGGGCAGCGCACGCCCCACCGTGGGTTGCACTTTGAAAAAACAACATGGGGATGATCGGTTTCGACAGCGGATGTCGAAGCAGGGGAAGCGAGCCGAGGAAGCGGCAATGATCTCGTAAACCATATGTCGCAACCAATAATCGCCAACACCAAGCGCGATTCCTTCGCCCTCGCTGCCTAAGTAGCGACTCGCGAAGTGTCAGCCCGGGGCTGTTCCCGACCCGGATCCTGGCATCAGCTAGGGAACTAAACCACCAGGCCCGGCCACGGGGCCTGGTGGGAAACCAAACAGTGGCTGGGCCCGTCGGAGACTTGTCCGTGTGATCTCCGGGGCCGAGAAAATCGCAGCGGACTGCGCTCGGAGAAGCCCTGTTTCCGCACCGTTGGACGCGGGTTCGATTCCCGCCATCTCCACTCATCCCATGTGAGGCCGAGGCCCCACCGCTCCCGGGCGGTGGGGCCTCTGTCGTTCCCGGGCCGTGCCCGCGTGCCCGATGTCGTACCCGAGTGGTTCCATGGCGGGAAGCAGCGCAACCGGAGGGCCCCGGAGGCCCTCTTCCAGAGACAAGGGGGGTGGCGCCATGAAGAGGATCATCCGAGCGGCCGCCACGGTCGCGGCCGGTGCGGGTGCGGTGCTGCTGGTCGGCGGGGCCGGAGCGGCGGCGGCCGACGGGCCCGTCCACGTGGTGGTCAACGGGGCCTTCGAGAACCGGCCGGGGGAGCTGGTCGACATCGACGTGCGGGGCGTCCGGCCGGGCGCCGCCGTCACCGCCCACTCGCCGGCCTTCCCGAGGCCGGTACGGCTCGCGCCGTACGCCGGGCGGACGGCCGAGGCCGGGCGCGGACACCACGCGCGGCCCGCCGTCGCGCCGTCGGCCCGCCCCGGCGCGTACCCGCTGACCGTCCGGGTCGGCGGCCGGACGGTGGCCGAGGACCTGCTGCGCGTGCGGCCCCCGAAGCCGCCTGTGTTCACCGTGACGGACGGGGGAGGAGCCGTGCGGCCGGGGGAGCGGGTCGGCTTCTGGTACGACGATCTCTACCCGGGCGAGCGGGGCACCTCCTTCGCGGTCCGCTCGCCGCTCTTCCCCGCGCCCGTACGGCTGGTCCACGACCCCGCGGGGAGCCACTGGAACAACCCCCGGATGTTCGGCGCCACGGTGACGCTGCCGCTCGGCGCCAAGGACGGCACGTACAAGGTGACGCTCACCGGCCCGCGCGGCCACGCGCTGCGCGACGCGCGGCTCGTGGTGCGCGCCGCACGCCCGGGCGACGGCGACTACGTGGGCCGGACGCGCGGGCCCGCCTTCTTCACCACCCCCGCGGGCCCCGGACGCGCCCGGGCCGAGGGGCACCGGGTGGGCGCCGGCGGGACGGTCAACGTGCTGTGGCGGGACGCGTCGCCCGACCCCGGCGAGGACGACCGGCTGACGGCGACCTCGCCCGCCTTCGAGGCGCCGGTGCGGCTCCGGCGCGACGACAGCAAGGCCGGCGACGGCGACGATCCGCGCTACTCCGGCCCGGCGCGCATCCGCCGGGCGCTGGACCCGGGCGCGTACCCGGTCACGGTGGTCAGCCACCACGGGCGGGTACGCAGGACCGGGCACCTGCTGGTCACCGGCGCCGGCCGGGAAGCCGCCGCCCGTACCGGCGACGGACGGGACGCCGGAGCGGCCGGCCGGCCGGGCGCCGCCGTCCGGACGGCGGCGAGCGCCTGGGACGGACGCGAGGGACGAGAGGGACGAGAGGGACGAGAAGGAGGGTCCGGACGGGCCGCAGGCTCCGGCGGGTCCGGTGTTCCGGTGGCCGCGCTCGTGGGGGCCGGCGGCGGTGTGGCCGGCGCGGCGGTGCTGGGGGCCGTGCTCGTCCGACGCCGCCGGACCCGGCCGGCCGGTTAGCGGGGCCGCGCGCCGTCCCGCACGACGGCGTCCCGGCGGCGCGTCGCCGCGCGGAGCCGCCGGAGGAGGGGCGCCCGCCGCGGGCGGTCCCGGCGGCCTCCTTCGTGTACCTCGTGTGCTTCGCACCTCGCGGTCGTCGGGTCCAGTCTGGAAGGGACGGGGTTTCCTACGGCCCGGCCGTGGTGGCCGGTGACGAGTGGGGTGAGCGATCATGACGGCGACGACGTGGAACGAGGCTCCTGTCGCGATCGAAGGCGACGGTGTGGAGCTGCGCGTGCGGGACATCGGGGGAGACATGTCCGTCGCGTTCGTACGGTTCCCCCAGGGCGCGGACATGGCGCCGGTCCTCGCGGGACTGCCGGGCGACCTGTGCCAGTGCCCCCACTGGGGATACCTGCTCAAGGGGCGCCTGCGGATGCGGGCGGTGGACGGGGACGAGGTCTACGAGGCGGGACAGGCCTTCTACTGGGCGCCGGGGCACGCTCCGGAGGCCCTGGAGGACTGCGAGTACCTCGACTTCTCCCCGAAGAAGGAGTTCGACGAGGTGGTCGAGCACATCAAGGCGGCGATGCGGCGCGGCGGGTGACCGCGCCGGTGGGCGGGCTCGCGGACCGGCCGGGCGGCGCGGCGCCGCCGACGCGCTCCGGCGGATGATCGGCGGCGGTTGCCGCCCGGTGGTGCGGCGGCCGACAATCGATCCGGTGATCCGGTCCGGGACCCGAACCGTCCGGCCGGAGCCGCCGGACCGAAGCGTGCTCCACCAGCGCTCCACATCAATGCTCCACTCGTGCCACGGAGGCCGACAATGGCGGGATTCCTCGACCGGGCCAAAGAACAGGCCCAGCAGGCGTTGCAGCAGGGCAAGCAGAAGGTCGACGAGGTGCAGGCCCAGCGGGCGGGCAACGAGCTCCTGAAGAGGCTCGGCGCCGCCTACTACGCCGAACAGCGCGGCAAGGGCAGCGGGCAGGCCACCCAGGACGCCCTCAACGCCCTGGAGGCTCACATCGCCGTCCATGGTGACGGGTTCCTGCGGAGCTGACCGCCGGCGCCGACGGCGCGTCCCCGGCGGGGCGGCAGGCCGACCCCGCCCGTCCGGCCGGCGGGGCGTCGCCCGCCGCGTACGCCCGTCCGCCGCCCGTAGGGGTTCCGGCCGGGCGTCCGGCCGGGCACCCTGTGGAGTGGCGCGTTCTCCGCGCGGCGCAGCTCCGCACAGGGCTCCCCCAGGGAAAAGGTGACAGGCAGATGGCGGCGGCCTCCCACGACCTGCGGTTCGACTCCGGGCGGCTCTGCCTGGACCTGGTGGCCACCGGCATGGCGCGCCCCGGCGAGGGGCCGGGGGAGCGGCTCGGCTCCCCGGAGCGGCTCCGCGACTGGCTGCTGGGCGCCCGGGTCGTACCACCCGGCACGCCGCTGGAAGCCGTCGACGCCGGCTGGCTCGGGCGCTTCCACGCCCTGCGCCACCTGCTGCACCGCGTCGTGCGCGCGGAAGCCGTGGACGGGCCGGAGCGCGCCGCCGAGGCCGACCTCGAACAGGTCAACGCCCTCGCCGCCGAGCCGCCGCCCGTCCCGCGGGCCGTCCGGGGCGCGGACGGCGGTCTCGTCCGCGCCGTCGCCGGCCCGCCGGACTGCGATGCGCTGGTGTCGCTGGTGGCCCGGGACGCGGTCGAGCTGCTCACCGACCCGGCCGTCCGCGGGCTGCTGCGCCAGTGCGAGGGGGAGAGCTGCACCCTGCTCTACCTGGACACCTCGCGGGGCCGGCGGCGCCGCTGGTGCTCCAGCGAGGTCTGCGGCAACCGGGAACGCGTGGCCCGGCACCGCCGCCGCGCGCTGAACGGCGCCACGTCCGGAGCGGAGGCAACCGCCCCGGACGGTGCGGACGTTCGGCCGCCGCATCCCGCCAACCCATGACCGACCGTGCCAAACCTCTCATGTCCTGACAGGTGCGCTAGGTACCCCTGTTCGCGTACGGTTGAAGGCTGCCCTACGCACACAGAAGGGGGCCTGGGTGGCCGCGCAGAACGCCACACGCGCGCAGGTGGCGACGGATCCGCAGAACACCGGGAACGGTGGGGGGACCACGCATCCGGACGGGATCCGTGACCGGGAGATCGGTGCCGAGCAGCACCATCTGGACCGGGTGTACCGGCGTCTGGAAGAGAAGATCCACGAGGCCGAGTTCCTCATGGACGACGCCGCCAAGCGCGGCCAGGTGGGGACGCCGGGGGCGCTCGCCGAGCGGGACGCCCAGGTGTTCCGCGCCGGGGTCCACCTCAACCGGCTGAACAGCGAGTTCGAGGACTTCCTCTTCGGCCGCATCGACCTGCTGCGGGGCAAGGACGGCAAGAAGGGGCCCGACGGCGCGTACACCTCGGTCGAGCCCGCCGACGACGCCGTCCGCGACGACCGGGCGGAGATCGCCGAGACGCTGCACATCGGCCGCATCGGCGTCCTGGACGCCGACTACTCGCCGCTCGTCATCGACTGGCGGGCGCCCGCCGCCGCGCCCTTCTACCGGTCGACGCCGGTGGCGCCCGGCCGCGTGGTGCGCCGCCGGGTGATCCGCTCCAAGGGCCGCCGGGTCCTCGGCGTCGAGGACGACCTGCTCCGCCCGGAGCTGCGGGCGACCCTGGACGGCGCCGCGCTGCCGGTGGTCGGCGACGGCGCCCTGATGGCCGCGCTCGGCCAGGCCCGCAGCCACTCCATGAGGGACATCGTTTCTTCGATCCAGGCCGAGCAGGACCTGGTCATCCGCGCCCCCGCCGCCTCGGTGACCGAGGTCGAGGGCGGCCCGGGCACGGGCAAGACCGCGGTGGCCCTGCACCGCGCCGCCTACCTGCTCTACCAGGACCGCAGACGCTACGCGGGCGGCATCCTGATCGTCTCGCCGACGCCGCTGCTCGTCGCCTACACCGAGGGCGTGCTGCCGTCGCTGGGCGAGGAGGGACAGGTCGCCATCCGCGCGCTGGGCTCGCTGGTGGACGGCGCGGAGGCGGACACCTACGACGAGCCGGCCGTGGCCCGGATCAAGGGTTCCTCGCGCATGCTCAAGGTGCTCCGCAAGGCCGCGCGCGGTGCCCTGGAGGTGCCCCGGCAGGGCGCCGTCCCGGACCGGCTGCGCGTCGTCGCCTTCGGCGCCCGCGTCGAGCTGGGCGCGGAGGACCTCAACCGCATCCGGCAGACCGCGCTGGGCGGCACCGCCCCCGTCAACCTGCTGCGCCCCCGCGCGCGCCGGCTGCTCCTCGACGCCCTGTGGTCCCGCGCGGGCGGCCCCAAGCGCTACACGGACCCGGAGATGGCCGCGGAGGCCCGCGCGGCGTTCGACGAGGACATCTCCGCCGAGGACGACTTCCTGGCCTTCCTGGGCGCCTGGTGGCCGGAGCTGACGCCCCGTCATGTTCTCGCGCTGCTGGCCGACGAGCGGCGGCTCGCGCGCTGGGCCCGCCGGGTGCTCAACCCGCGCGAGGTGCGGCAGCTCGCCCGCTCGCTGGCGCGGCTGGACGCGGACGGCAAGGGTCAGCTGTCGGTGCACGACGTGGCGCTGCTGGACGAGCTGGAGACGCTGCTCGGCGCCCCGGCCCGGCCTCGCAAGCCGCGCGAGCAGGATCCGCTCGACCAGCTCACCGGCCTGGAGGAGCTGATGCCCGAGCGGACGGAGTCCCGCCGCGAGCGGGCGGAGCGGCTGGCTCAGGAGCGCCGCGACTACGCGCACGTCATCGTGGACGAGGCGCAGGACCTGACGCCGATGCAGTGGCGCATGGTCGGCCGCCGGGGCCGGCACGCCACCTGGACGGTCGTCGGCGACGCGGCCCAGTCGTCGTGGTCCGACCCCGACGAGGCCGCGGAGGCCCGGGACGAGGCGCTGGGCACCCGCCCCCGCCGCCGCTTCCGGCTCACCGTGAACTACCGCAACCCGGCCGAGATCGCCGAGCTGGCGTCGAAGGTGCTGGCGCTGGCGATGCCGGGGATGGAGTCCCCGTCCGCCGTCCGTTCCACGGGCGTCCGGCCGCGCTTCGCGGTCGCGGGGCCCGACCTCGCCGCGTCCGTCCGCGCGGAGGCCGAGCACCTGCTGGCCGAGGTCGACGGCACGGTCGGCGTCGTCGTGCCCATGGGCCGCCGGGCCGAGGCCCGGGAGTGGCTGGCCGGGCTGGGCCACCGCGTCGTCGCGCTGGGCAGCCTGGAGGCCAAGGGCCTGGAGTACGACGCGACGGTCGTCGTCACGCCCGCCGAGATCGCCGACGAGTCCCCGGCCGGGCTGCGCGTGCTCTACGTGGCGCTGACCCGCGCCACGCAGCGGCTGACGGTGCTGGCGGGGGAGCGGGACGAGCCGGACGCGGACGGGGTGCCGGACCTGCTGCGGGACTGAGCGCCGAGCGCCGGGAGGGCGTGGGCCCGGCGGGAGCCTCGGGCCGGCGGGGGCCGGGAGCGTCGTAGGCCGCACGGACGGTCGTTCCGGCCGTTCCGGCGGAACTCCCGGTACCGGGAATGACTTCCGGGAGGCGTTTGTTAGCCTGAATACGGCACCGGCTCGATCCAAGCCCCCGGGCCCAACCTTAGTCGCTTCGAGCGACCACTTGCCGCGAGGCGAGCATGGCGGGTCGGTGCCGCTGAACTTGTCGCGCGTCGACGGAACGGGCGGTTCCCCCGGATTCGATTCCGGAGGGAACCGCCCGTTCGTCTTCGGTCGTGTTCTGTCGTGTCCGTTCGGGCTTTGCCTGTGGTTTGCATGAGGCGGCGCATGATGGATGGGCAGGGTCTGCCACGGTCCGCCCAGGTGGGCGGCCCCGAGCACTCTCATATGGCGAAACCCACCTTCCGGAAAAACGGTCCTGGTTACCGTCTACCGGCCGGTAGGTGCGACGATCGGATGTCGCCCGGCGGGGGACGGCCCCCCGGCCGGACCGCACGCCCGGGCGCGCGGAACAGCGGAACAACGCAATCAGCGAAAGCAGGGGAAAGCGGCCATGGCAACGGCGCCTAGCGTCTCGTACTCGATGACGGTCCGACTGGAGGTGCCCGCCGGCGGTACCGCGGTCAGCCAGCTCACCACGGCCGTGGAGTCCTCCGGCGGATCCGTGACCGGCCTGGACGTCACCGCCTCCGGCCACGAGAAGCTGCGGATCGACGTCACCGTCGCGGCGACGTCCACCGCCCACGCCGACGAGATCGTGCAGAAGCTGCGCGGCATCGAGGGCGTCAGCGTCGGCAAGGTCTCCGACCGGACCTTCCTGATGCACCTCGGCGGCAAAATCGAGATGGCGTCCAAGCACCCCATCCGCAACCGCGACGACCTCTCCATGGTCTACACGCCGGGCGTCGCCCGCGTCTGCATGGCCATCGCCGAGAACCCCGAGGACGCCCGCCGCCTGACCATCAAGCGCAACTCCGTCGCGGTGGTCACCGACGGCTCCGCCGTGCTCGGCCTGGGCAACATCGGCCCGAAGGCCGCGCTGCCCGTCATGGAGGGCAAGGCGGCCCTCTTCAAACGCTTCGCCGGCATCGACGCCTGGCCGATCTGCCTGGACACCCAGGACTCCGACGCCATCGTCGAGATCGTCAAGGCCATCGCCCCCGGCTTCGCGGGCATCAACCTGGAGGACATCTCCGCGCCCCGCTGCTTCGAGATCGAGGCCCGGCTGCGCGAGGCCCTCGACATCCCGGTCTTCCACGACGACCAGCACGGCACCGCCATCGTCGTGCTCGCCGCGCTGACCAACGCGCTCCGCGTGGTCGAGAAGTCCATCGGCGACGTACGGGTCGTCATGTCCGGCGCGGGCGCGGCCGGTACGGCCATCCTCAAGCTGCTGATCGCGGCCGGCGTCAAGCACGCCGTCGTCGCCGACATCCACGGCGTCGTGCACGCCGACCGTGACGACCTGGTCTCCGCCGACCCGGGCTCGGCGCTCCGCTGGATCGCCGACAACACCAACCCCGAGGGCATCACCGGCACCCTCAAGGAGGCCGTGCGCGGCGCCGACGTCTTCATCGGCGTCTCGGCCCCCAACGTCCTCGGCGCCGAGGACGTGGCCGCCATGGCCGACGGCGCGATCGTCTTCGCGCTCGCCAACCCCGACCCCGAGGTCGACCCGGCGATCGCCCGCCAGACGGCCGCCGTGGTCGCCACGGGCCGCTCGGACTTCCCCAACCAGATCAACAACGTGCTGGTCTTCCCGGGCGTCTTCCGCGGCCTCCTGGACGCCCAGTCGCGCACCGTGAACACCGAGATGATGCTGGCCGCCGCCGGCGCCCTCGCCGACGTCGTCGCCGAGGACGAGCTGAACGCGAACTACATCATCCCGAGCGTCTTCAACGAGAAGGTCGCGGGCGCGGTCGCCGGCGCCGTCCGGGAGGCCGCCAAGGCCGCCGGAGCGGCTGTGACGGCCGCCACGACGGCCTGAGCACGGCGCGTCGCGTGACGCGGCGCTCCTACGGCCCCCATAGGGTGTCGGGCAGTGAACGGGCCGCGGAAACGCGGCCCCCTCCGAGGCTGTGGCGCTTTCCGTGTGACTCCCCAGGGTGCCGGATTGGCTTTCCCACCACTGGTGGGGGCAGGATGCTCCCCCGAGGACTCCGTCCAGGGGGCACCCCCCGGGGCGCGAGGGATCTAGTGGCGGACCCGGGTCCGGGGACTGTCCGAGGGCCCTGGCAGCATCGGCTTCGATCTCACGCCTCATTGGCAAGAAAGACACGGGAGTACAACATGAACCGCAGTGAGCTGGTGGCCGCTCTGGCCGACCGTGCCGAGGTGACCCGCAAGGACGCCGACGCCGTTCTGGCCGCCCTCGCCGAGACCGTCGGTGAGGTCGTCGCCAAGGGCGACGAGAAGGTGACCATCCCCGGCTTCCTGACCTTCGAGCGCACCCACCGTGCCGCTCGCACCGCCCGTAACCCGCAGACGGGCGAGCCGATCCAGATCGCTGCCGGTTACAGCGTGAAGGTCTCCGCGGGCTCCAAGCTCAAGGAAGCCGCGAAGGGCAAGTAAGCCTTCGGACGCCGGAGGGCGGCCGTTCCCCGGGTGGGGGCGGCCGCCCTTTCGCGTCCCGCGGCGCGGGCGCCTGCGGCGGGCTGTGCCCCGGTCCCTCCCCCAGAGGGGGGACCCCCACTTCGCCGATTCCTGGGGGCGAGCCCCCAGACCCCCGAAGCGCCCTCCGGGCGCTGTCCTCAAACGCCGGACGGGCTGTAGCCCCCGCAAGAAACGGGAAGGGGCGGGACAGGGGCATCCACGCCCCCGCCCCGCCCCCACCGGACGGATCGTCAGGCCCCCTGCGGGAGCTCCACGTTCGCACCGAGATCCTGCAGCTTCTGCATGAAGTTCTCGTACCCGCGGTTGATCAGATCGATCCCGTGCACCCGCGACGTCCCGTCCGCCGCCAGAGCCGCGATCAGGTAGGAGAAACCACCCCGCAGGTCGGGGATGACCAGATCCGCGCCCTGCAGCTTCGTCGGGCCGGAGACGACCGCCGAGTGGAGGAAGTTCCGCTGGCCGAAGCGGCACGCGGAGCCGCCGAGGCACTCGCGGTAGAGCTGGATGTGCGCGCCCATCTGGTTGAGGGCGGAGGTGAAGCCCAGCCGGGACTCGTAGACCGTCTCGTGGACGATGGAGAGGCCCGACGCCTGCGTCAGGGCGACGACCAGCGGCTGCTGCCAGTCGGTCTGGAAGCCGGGGTGGACGTCCGTCTCCAGCGCTATGGCGTTGAGCTCGCCACCGGGGTGCCAGAAGCGGATGCCCTCGTCGTCGATCTCGAAGGCGCCGCCGACCTTGCGGTAGGTGTTGAGGAAGGTCATCATCTCGCGCTGGCTGGCGCCGCGGACGTAGATGTTGCCCTTGGTCGCGAGCGCCGCGCTCGCCCAGGAGGCGGACTCCAGGCGGTCGGGCAGCGCGCGGTGGTTGTAGCCGCCGAGCGAGTCCACACCGGTGATGCGGATCGTCCGGTCGGTGTCCATGGAGATGATCGCGCCCATCTTCTGCAGTACGCAGATGAGGTCCTCGATCTCCGGCTCCACGGCCGCGTTGGACAGGACGGTGACGCCCTCCGCCAGCACGGCGGTCAGCAGCACCTGCTCGGTCGCGCCGACCGACGGGTACGGCAGCTGGATCTTGGTGCCGCGCAGCCGCTGCGGGGCCTCCAGGTACTGGCCGCCCTCCCGCTTCTCGATGGTGGCGCCGAACTGGCGGAGCACCTCGAAGTGGAAGTCGATGGGCCGGCCGCCGATGTCACAGCCGCCCAGGCCGGGTATGAACGCGTGGCCGAGGCGGTGCAGCAGGGGGCCGCAGAAGAGGATCGGGATGCGCGAGGAGCCGGCGTGCGCGTCGATGTCGGCGACGTTCGCGCTCTCCACGTGCGAGGGGTCGAGAACCAGCTCGCCCGGCTCGTCGCCGGGGCGCACGGTCACGCCGTGCAGCTGCAGCAGCCCGCGGACGACCCGCACGTCACGGATGTCGGGGACGTTGCGCAGGCGGCTGGGGCCGCTGCCGAGCAGGGCGGCGACCATGGCCTTCGGCACGAGGTTCTTCGCACCGCGGACACGGATCTCGCCCTCGAGCGGGGTACCGCCGTGGACAAGCAGGACATCGTCAGGGCCGGTCATGGATCTCGCGTTCCTGGAGTTGGGCAGGGGGCAAGAAGAAAGGGTAATGCGACCGGAGGGGCCCGATGCCGCCCAGAGGGGGCCCTGGGCACGTCATGGGTTTGTCACAACACGCTGCGTTAACGGAGTGGTCGCTACCGGTTATCTCCGGGCCCGTCCCCCGGCGCGCCCCCGCCCCCGCCCCCGTCCCCGCGCTCCGGAACGCCTCGTACCGGTCTCTTTTTCGTTCCTTCCGGGGGCTCCCGCGAGCCCGAAATGCGGGATCATGTGGCCATGACGGAGGTGTCCTCGCTCACAGGACGGCTACTGGTCGCCACCCCGGCGCTGGCGGACCCCAACTTCGACCGCGCTGTCGTGCTGCTCCTCGACCACGACGAGGAGGGCTCGCTGGGCGTGGTCCTCAACCGGCCCACGCCGGTCAGCGTGGGCGACATCCTCGCGTCCTGGGCCGCGCTGGCCGGCGAGCCGGGCGTGGTGTTCCAGGGCGGGCCCGTCTCGCTGGACTCGGCCCTCGGCGTGGCCGTCGTCCCCGGCGACGAGCCGGGCAAGGACACCCCGGCGGGCGGCGGCCCGTCCGGCTCGGGCGCCCGGTCCGGCCGGGGCCGCGCGGGTCCCGTCGGCTGGCGCCGGGTGCACGGCGCCATCGGTCTCGTCGACCTGGAGGCCCCGCCGGAGCTGCTGGGCCCCGCCGTCGGCTCGCTGCGCATCTTCGCCGGGTACTCGGGCTGGGGCCCCGGCCAGCTGGAGGAGGAGCTGGTGGAGGGCGCCTGGTACGTGGTGGAGTCCGAGCCGGGCGACATCTCGTCCCCGGACCCGTCCCGGCTCTGGCGTTCCGTGCTCCGGCGCCAGCGCAACGAACTGGCCATGGTCGCGACCTACCCGGACGACCCCAGCCTCAACTGAGGCACCGGCCCGGCCGCCGCCGCGGCCCGCCGGAACGCGGCGTCCCCCGAGCCTCGGCCGACCGTGCCGCTCCCCAGTACCCTTGGGGACCATGAGCACTCTCGAGCCCGAGCGCGGGGCAGGTACCGGCACCCTCGTAGAGCCGACGCCGCAGGTGTCGCACGGCGACGGCGACCACGAGCGCTACGCCCATTACGTCCAGAAGGACAAGATCATGGAGAGCGCGCTCTCCGGCTCCCCGGTCGTCGCCCTGTGCGGCAAGGTGTGGGTGCCCGGGCGCGACCCCAAGAAGTACCCCGTCTGCCCGATGTGCAAGGAGATCTTCGACGGCATGGGCGCCGGCGGGGACGACAAGGGCGGCAAGGGCGGCGACAAGAAGTAGCCCGCGCGGTCTTCCCGGGCGGTGGTGAGGGCGGGGTCCTGCGGGGCGGTTGCGGTCCGTACGGTCCTTCGGGCTCTCGGGTCCGCCGGTCCGCTCGTCTTCCCTTCCCCTTCTCCTTCCCTTTCCCTTTCCCTCCCTCCGCCCGGTCACTCGCTCCCGCCTCGCTCCACGGCTCCCCGGACGCGTCCTTACGCGCGACCGGGGAGCCGTCGTGTTTTCGAGGCCGTGAAGCGGGTTTCCCGTCGCGGCGACCCAGGTCTGGTCCAGACCATGTGTTCCGGGAGAGGATCCGTTCCGGAGAACCGGAACAGGACCCCTGCCGAAGGGCTGCCATGAGCGACACCGAGACCGGACTCGTCCCCGCGCCCCGCCGCTTCACCCGGATCCCGCCGGGCCGGCACGTCCAAGTGCTGGACGGAGAGACGGCGATCAACGCCGGCCCCGGCGCCGAGACCGCCGCCCGCCGGCTGCGCGCCACGGTCGGCGCCGCCACCGGGCTGCCGCTGCCCGACGGCGACGGCCACGCCAACCACCTCGTCCTGCGCGTCGATCCCCGGCTGGCCGGCGAGCTGGGCCCCGAGGGCTACCGGATCGTCATCGACGGATACGGCATGTTCCTCGACGGCGTGGACCCGGCGGGGCTCTTCTGGGCCACCCAGACCTTCCGGCAACTGCTCGACCCCGCCGCCTTCCGGCGGGCGCCCGTCACGGCGCGGGACGAGTGGCACGTCCCGCACGTCACGATCGAGGACGCCCCGCGCTTCGCCTGGCGCGGCGTGCTCCTCGACGTCGCCCGCCACTTCGTCCCCAAGGACGGCGTCCTGCGCTTCCTCGACCTGCTCGCCGCGCACAAGCTCAACGTCCTGCATCTGCATCTGACCGACGATCAGGGCTGGCGCGTCGAGATCGAGCGTTACCCGAAACTGACCGAGGTCGGCGCCTGGCGGTCCCGGACGAAGCTCGGGCACCGGGCCTCGCCGCTGTGGGACGAGCGGCCGCACGGCGGTTACTACACCAAGGACGACCTCCGCGAGATCGTCGCGTACGCCGCCGAGCGGCACATCACCGTCGTCCCCGAGATCGACCTGCCCGGGCATTCGCAGGCGGCCATCGCCGCGTACCCCGAACTCGGCAACGCCGACGTCGTCGACACCGCCGCCCTCGGCGTCTGGGACACCTGGGGCGTCAGCCCGAACGTCCTGGCCCCGACCGACGCCGTCCTCGCCTTCTACGAGAACGTGCTGACGGAGGTCCTCGACGTCTTCCCCTCGCGCTTCGTCCACATCGGCGGCGACGAGTGCCCCAAGGAGCAGTGGAAGGCGTCGCCGACGGCGCGGGCGCGGATGGCGGCCGAGGGGCCGGCCGACGAGAAGGAGCTGCAGAGCTGGTTCATCCGGCACTTCGACCGCTGGCTCACCGCGCGCGGGCGGCGGCTGATCGGGTGGGACGAGATCCTGGAGGGCGGCCTGGCCGAGGGCGCCGCCGTCGCGTCCTGGCGCGGCTACGCGGGCGGTGTCGCCGCGGCCCGGGCCGGCCACGACGTCGTCATGTGCCCCGAGCAGCAGGTCTACCTCGACCACCGGCAGGCCCCGGGCCCCGACGAGCCCGTGCCCATCGGCTACGTCCGCACCCTGGAGGACGTCTACCGCTTCGAGCCGGTACCGCCCGAGCTCACCCCGGACGAGGCCGAACGCGTCCTGGGCGCCCAGGCCAACCTCTGGACCGAGGTGATGGAGGACCAGGGCCGCCTGGACTACCAGGCGTTCCCACGGCTCGCCGCCTTCGCCGAGGCCGTCTGGTCGGCCCTCCCGCCGCCCGCCGAACGGGACTTCGCCCACTTCGAACAGCGCATGGCCGTCCATTACCGGCGGCTGGACGCGTTGGGCGTGGCCTACCGCCCGCCCGGCGGGCCGCGCCCCTGGCAGCGCCGCCCCGGGCTGCTCGGACGTCCGATCGAGGGGGCGCCCCCGATCGTGTGACGGGGAGCGGAAGATCCCGGTCCGCCCGCCGCACCCCTGGCACGGTGGACCTCCGCACACCGCCGTAAGTCGTACAAGGGTCGGTCAAAGGGGGCATACGCACCTGAGGTGGGCCGGGTTGGGGGACTGCCTTGGGGTGGTG
>NZ_JBPQTX010000060.1:0-28520 GCF_051386555.1 Streptomyces sp. URMC 126 | reverse complement strand
CCCCTTCCCTCTCCCTCCATCCGGGCGGCCAACTCCGCGATGTGCTCCGGCCCGACGCGGCAACAGCCGCCGACGAGCCGCGCCCCCGCCGCCACCCAGGCGTCCGCCCGGGCGGGGTCGAAGGTGGGCCGCCCGCGCCACCGCCGTGCCTCGTCGTCCCACCCCTCCCCGCCGTTCGGATACACGACGACCGGCTTCCCGGTCACCCGCGCCGCGACCCGCACGGCGTCCTCCACCTCGTCCGGCTCGCAGCAGTTGACGCCCACGGCGACGACCTGGTCGTTCCCGGCGGCGAGCGCGAACGCCTCCGCCAGCGGCTGCCCGGCCCGGGTCCGCCCGCCGGCGCAGCTGTACGACAGCCAGACCGGCACCCCGCATCCGCTCACCGCCCGCAGCAGCGACCGCCCCTCGTCGGCGTCCGGCACCGTCTCCAGCGCCAGGACGTCCGGCCCGGCCGCGGCGAGCACCTCGATCCGCGGCCGGTGGAAGCGCTCCAACTCCGCCACCCCCAGCCCGTACCGCCCCCGGTACTCGCTGCCGTCCGCGAGCATCGCCCCGTACGGGCCGACGGACGCGGCGACCCACACCTCCCGTTCCCCCTCGGCCGCCGCCCGCCGCGCCAGTTCGACGCCGCGCCGCAGCAGCCCTGCCGTCTCCTCCCGCCCGACACCCCGCCGGGCGAACCCCTCGAACGTGGCCTGGTACCCGGCGGTGATCAGCACCCGGGCCCCCGCCCGCACATACGCCGCGTGCGCCCGCTCGATCTGCGCCGGATCGTCCGCCAGCAACCGGGCCGACCAGAGCGCGTCGGACAGGTCGCAGCCCTGCGCCTCCAACTGGTTGGACAGACCGCCGTCGAGGACGAGCGGCCCACGCGCGAGCGCGGCGGCGAGCGGGGTACGGGGTGGAGTCATGACGGGCGACCTCAGCGCAGCTGTGCCTGGACCGCGCCGGAGACCAGCTCCAGGTGGTCGAGGTCGTCGAGGTCCAGGATCTGGAGGTAGACCCGGGACGCCCCGATCTCCGCGTACCGCCCGATCTTGTCGACCACCTCGGCGGGGGAACCCGCCAGACCGTTGGCTTTGAGCTCGTCGACCTCCCGTCCGATGGCCGCGGCGCGCCGTGCCACCTCCGCGTCGTCCTTGCCCACACACACCACCAGGGCGTTGGAGTACACCAGGTCCTCCGGCTTCCGCCCCGCCTCCTCCGCGGCCGCCCGCACCCGGCCGAACTGCCGCTCGCTGTCGGCCACGGACGCGAAGGGGACGTTGAACTCGTCGGCGTAGCGGGCGGCGATCCGCGGCGTCCTGGTCGCCCCCAGGCCACCGATCAGCACCGGGATCCTGGGCTGCGCGGGCTTGGGCAGCGCCGGGGAATCGGCCAGTCGGTAGTACTTACCCTCGAAGTCGAACGTCGCGCCCACCTCCGTCTCCCACAGCCCCGTGACGATCGCCAGCTGCTCCTCCAGGCGTCCGAACTTCTCCTTGGGGAAGGGGATGCCGTACGCCGTGTGCTCCGCCTCGTACCAGCCGGCGCCCAGCCCCAGCTCGACACGGCCGCCCGACATCGCGTCGACCTGCGCCACCTGGATGGCCAGCACGCCCGGCAGCCGGAAGGTGCCCGCGGTCATCAGCGTGCCGAGCCGGATCCGCTTGGTCTCCCGGGCCAGTCCGGCCAAGGTGATCCAGGCGTCGGTGGGTCCGGGGAGCCCGTCGGAGGAGCCCATGGCCAGATAGTGGTCGGAGCGGAAGAAGGCGTCGAAGCCGAGGTCCTCGGTGGCCTTGGCGACGGTGAGGAGGGTGTCGTAGCTCGCCCCTTGCTGGGGCTCGGTGAAGATGCGCAGGTCCATACGCCCCATCCTGCACCTTCGAACACAGGTCAACGCACGGCCCCCGTACCGCCGCACCGGCCCCTGTCGGGTGAATCTCCCCCGCTCGTACCCACCGTCCGGGCACCGGCCAGTGTCCGTCCCGCAGGGTGATCGTTGGCTTCGGCGGAGCCGGACCGCCCGGCTCGCGCGCCGGTTTTCCCCGCCGGAGGCGACGACCGCGATACCGCTCCTCCGCCCCGGAGGGGCCCAGGGCCGAGGAGGCCACATGCACCAGGAAGCCGTGCCCGCCGAGGCGGTGCCCCACCCCCAGGCCGCTTCCCCACGCCAGGACCCACCCAAGGGCCTGCTGCAACAGATGGAGGAACTGATGGCGGCGCTGGACGCCGACCTGTCGCGGCTCGACGCCGACCTGCAGTCCTCGACCGAGCGGCCCGCGCCCACCCACGACTCCCGGAACGCTCCCGAACCCCAGGACCCTCACGGCTCCCCGACCTCC
This sequence comes from Streptomyces sp. URMC 126, assembly GCF_051386555.1. Lineage (NCBI taxonomy): Bacteria > Bacillati > Actinomycetota > Actinomycetes > Kitasatosporales > Streptomycetaceae > Streptomyces > Streptomyces sp. URMC 126. The sequence continues at coordinate 26,193 of NZ_JBPQTX010000060.1, read as the reverse complement.
CCCGACTCCCGCGACTCTCGCACCCCAGGCGAGGACGCCGCCGAACACTGATCCTCCGGACGCCGGACCGGACGCCCCGAACCGGACGCCCCGAACCGGACGTCGAGCCAGGGCCCGACCCCCGAACCCGGGTCGGATCCCGGACCGTACCGTCGGCCGCACCCCCTGCCGTATCCCGCGCCGTACTTCACGCGGCGCCCCCTCTCTCCCGGAGGGCGAGCCGTCTCAGCAGCCCGCCCACCCGGTCCCCCGTCTCGTCCGCCGCGTCTATGGCCTCGATGCACTGCCAGTAGAGGCCGTCCTCTTCGCAGGCACAGGCCACACCGACCAGCGCGATGCCCACGTCACCGAGGAGGGCGGCGAGCTCCGTCAGCACTCCCCAGGGGTCACGGACCGTCGAGAGCCGCGCCGCGCGTAAGCCTCCGGAGCGCAGGGCGACCTGCCGCAGCGCCCCGGAGGCCCGGCCGCCGGCCTCACTCAGCCCGCACGCCGCGGCCCGCGCCTCGAAGGGACCGTGCGCGGCCAAGTGACCACCCACAGCCTGGGCCAAGGCTTGGGTCTGCCATGCCTCGGCGACGATGTCCTGCATCGTCCTGGCTTCGGCCAGGGCGAGCCGGGTGGCCTCGATCAACCGCAGTGCGTCCATTGCCGGTCCCCCAGTTTCCGCCTGTGCGCTCTCACTACCCAGAGTGATGACTAACCGCCGGAAAAGCCAGGGGAATTCAGAAATCTGTGGATACCAAATCCGCTGTGGACAACTCAATCACTCCGGAGAGTGACGATCCGGCGAACCCTGACGCCTGTTCGACCCGTCTCCCGCTACCGGAAACCGCCGCTCGTTCCTGTCGATCTTGGCGGACAGCGCGGCCGGCAGGTCGACACCCAGCGCGTCGCAGAACTGCAGAAGATAGGCGAGCACGTCCGCGACCTCGTCCTTCACCCGTTCCGCCGTCGCGGGGTCCGCCATCACGCGCGCGGACTCCTCGGGCGTCAGCCACTGGAAGATCTCCAGCAGTTCGGACGCCTCGACGCTGAGCGCCGCCGCGAGGTTCTTGGGAGTGTGGAAAGGCTTCCAGTCGCGCGCGGCGGCGAAGTCCGCCAGCCGGCGCCGCAGGGCGTCGAGATCATGAGAGGAGGTGTGGTGCCGGGTGTCCCGGAGGGACGCGTGGTGCTCGGTCATGCCTCCAGGTCTACCATCGCCACCCCGGGCACCTCCGATGCCATCTCCGCCACCTCCCGCCGCACGGTACCCACCAGCCTGATGTGCCCCCGCTCGCACATGCGAGCCGCGAGCCGCACCAACTCCCGTGCCTGCCATGGGTCGAGACACCGGTCGAGGCCGTCCGCCAGGACGGTGAGCGTCTGCAAGGCGGACAGCACCTCGGCGGCGGGTTCCACCGCGAGCACGTCCGGCCCCGTCAGCAGCACCAAGCACAGTGCGAGGTAGCGCAGTTCGCCGTCCCCCAGCCGTTCCAGCGGCGTCGCGGCCGCCGCGCCCCGCGCCAGGACCGCCCGTACCAACCCGCCGTCCAGCCCCCGCGCCTCCACTCCCTCGACCGCGCCGCGACAGCCCGCGTCCGCCGCCTTCACCAGGACCGCGTGCCGGATCGAGCACTCGCTCGAGGTACGGCCGAGCACGGCGGCAACGTTGTCACACGCGCCGCGCAGCCGGCCGTCCCGGGCCGCGACGGGCATCCGCATCAGCTCCGGCCGGGGATCGCAGGGAAAGACCGACCGCAGGGCGACGACCACCTGCTCCGCCGCTTCGAGAACCAGCCGCTGACCGGCCGTCTTCCCCGCCACCCGCAGCGGCAGCAGCGCGGTGCCCAGCCGGTCGTCCGGCAGGGGCGCCCGGGTCACCGGAACGGCACCGGCCGTGTGCCACGCCGCCTCGACCGAGGTCAGCCCCGGGTCGCGCAGCGCCGTGGACAGCAGCGTCCGCCCGGCACCCGTCAGCCGCTCGCCGACCACCCGCACCTCGGGTTCCGCCTGGACGGCCAGGTCCAGCCGGACCGGGCCGACGGGCCCGTCGACCGTACAGCCGATCCGGAACCCACGGCGCCCCTGCGCGTCCGGGCGGGCCCGCTCCGGAACGCACGCCGGTGCGCCGCCCGCCACCGGCGCGAGCGCCTCGACGAGCCCGTCGCCGCCCGCGAGCCGGGCCAGCGTCTCGTACGCCTGGAGCACACTCGACTTCCCGCTGCCGCTGGCCCCCCGGAAGAGGGTCAGCGGAGCCAGCGCGAAGGTGGCGTTGCGATGCGATTTGAAAGCGGAGAGCCGCAGTTCGGTGACGGCGGGACGCGGGAGCGGGGGCGAGGGCGGGGGTGTGGCGGCGGGCCGGACGCCGTGTGCGTCACGCGCCTCCATGACCGGGCCGTGGGATGCGACGGACATGCCCGGACCGTATGGCGCGACGGATCAGCCAAACCGTTTCAGCCTGTCGTTCTTCCTACGATCGGAGTACGTCGAGGCGACCTCCGTACCCTCGGGTGCCAGCAGGAACACATTGGTGTCGACGCGGTGCATCCCGCTGCCCAGCCCGAAGACGACGCCGCTGGAGAAGTCGAGGATGCGCTTGGCGACATCGGTGTCGGCGCTCGTGAGGTCGAGGAGCACGGGCGTTCCGTTGATCAGATGCTCCGCCACGTCGCGGGCGTCCGCGAAAATCTGCACCCGGAGGACCACGAGCCTCCGCTGGTTGGGTTCCGTCTCCGGCTCCTCCTCGGGGAGCGACCGGTGGTTGGACCAGGACGGCCAGGTGTGATGACCGCGCAAGGGCACGACCTCGGCCAGCCCCTCCCACTGCTCGTCGGTGGCCTCTGACCTGTTCACCGGATCACCCCTCCGGGGAACGCGCTGGTTATGTACATCCGGCGATTCTAGGGAAAAGGGAGCCTCCATTCGGCCCAATGACACGCGCGGCGCCTCGCCTGACGGCCCGTGGGCCGGATCGCCCACACCCTGGGCGGCCTCCTTCCGCCCCTCGTTTCCCAAGAGCAACCGGGGTGACGCGGTCGGAGCCGCCGCCCCCAACCACCACCAGGGTCAGGAACGAGATTCTCCGCAACGCCTGCGCCGCGCCGGCGTGACCACCCGCCGGACGGACCCGCCGGGCAGGTCGGCGTACGAGCCTTCCGGGTCGGACGTGTCGCCGTATAGCTCCTGATACGGCGTCATTTCCCAAGACGAGGCTCCTCACCCGATAGAGGGAATGCGCGTAGAGTAGTTGAGCGATTACGATGCGTTCATGTTCCGGTGGAGTCCCGCGCGCACACGGCCCGTCCTTCGGGCCGTGACCGCCATGCTGGTCTCCCTGCTGCTGGTGCTGTGCGGTGGCGACCCCGCCCTCGCGGCGGACGACCGGGGGCGGGAAGAGAGGACCGCCTCCACGGAGTTCGGCCTGTCCGACGACCGCACGGCGGACGCCGTCGCCCCGGAGGACGGAGCGACCGGGGTGCAGCGCCGGCATCGCGCCGGGCGGCCCGCTCGCACCGAGCCTTCCGCTGTCGCCTCGGACGCCTCGGCCGCATCGCCCACCCCCGCGTCCCCGCTCCGGGCCCCTCAGGCGCGGAACGTCGTCCTGCGCTGCTGAGGTGGCCCGCGCCGCCCCGCCGCGCGGCGGCGCCGCCGCGTCCCTCGACCACCGGCCAGAGAGCAGAGACGTCATGCCGCTCGACCCCGCGCGGGCCGTGAGCGCCTACTTGCGCGCCCAGGCGTACCGCGATCAGTTCCGTCCGCGTTCCGTCGACTCCCCTTCCGCGTCCGACGGTTCCACGGACCTCCGTCCAGCCTCCCGTACCCCTTCCCGCACCGACGCGTCCGCCGACGCGCGCACGAAATCCGGGCCTCGGACTCCCTCCCGCGATCCGCTCACGGCGCGGCACGCGCCGGAGCCCGCCAGGGAAGCGCCCGTCCCCGACCCCGAACCGGCCCTCCTCTTCGGCGCGCCGGAACCAGGAGGAGCGGATCGGCGCGCGACCCACCCGTTCGCCCGCCTGCTGTTGTTGCTGCGCCGACCGCGCACCGCTCCGGCCTCCGCGCCGGCTGCGCATTCCGCCGCTTCGGGTTCGCCACCCGGCGGACCGCCGCAGCGGGAGCCGTCGCACTACGCGCGATAGGAGAACCGTTTCTTCACGTGGGCAACCCTGTGCTCACCCCTCCCGGTTTCCCCGTCGCGGCGGCCGATGCGACGGGGAAACCGGGAGCGGAAGCTCGTCCGCCAGTACGATCGCGGTCATGTACACCGGACCACTGACGGGCTTTTCGGCGGCAATATTGGCGATTTGCCCCCTTTGGGGGCGTGCAGTACGATGACAGGCTTTCGGCAGCGGGCAGCGGGCAGCGGGCAGCGGGCAGCGGGCAGCGGGCAGCGGGCAGCGGGCAGCGGGCAGCGAGAGGTCCGAGGTGGGAAGTCCGAGGCGTGTGTGCTGTTCGCCGTGCGCTCGGCCGGCGCGCTGCACCGGCTGCTGGACGTCCTCCCCGTCTTCGACGGCGATGAGCGCGTCACCAGCCGCTTCACCCTCGTCCCCGGCTCGGACTTCGGCGTGGACGCCCTCGCCGCCCTGGACCGCTCCGGCGCCCGCCTCCTCACCTGGGACGACGCCCGCTCCCGCGCCCATGACCTGGTCCTGACCGCGAGCCCCAAGGGCGCGATCCGCGTCCTGTCCGGTCCGCGTGTGCTGCTCCCGCACGGCGCCGGCTTCAACAAGGCGATAGCGGAGGAGGGTTCGCCGCGTCTGCCGTCCGGCCTCGACCCCCACTTCCTGCTGGTCGACGGCCAGCCCTGGGCCGCCCTGCACGCACTCGCGCACGGCGACCAGCTCGACCGCCTCGCCGAGTACTGTCCGCCGGCCGCCGCCCGGGCCACGGTCGTCGGCGACCCGACGCTGGACCGCCTCCTGGCGTCCCTCTCCCACCGGGACGACTACCGCGCCGCTTTGGGCACCGGAGAACGGCGCCTCATCGTCCTCACCTCCACCTGGGGCCGCGAGTCGCTGCTGACCCGCCGCCCCGAGCTGCCCGCCGCGCTCGCGCGCGTCCTCCCCCACGACGCGTACCAGCTCGCGCTCGTCCTGCACCCCAACGAGCACAGCAGGCTCGGCGCGTACGACCTCTCCCGGCACCTGACGCCCGCCCTGCGCGCGGGGGTCGTCCTGGCGGAACCGTACGAGGAGTGGGCCGCCCTCCTGGTCGCCTGCGACGCCGTCGTCACGGACCACGGCTCCACGGCCCTGTACGCCGCCGCCCTCGGACGGCCCGTCGTCGGCGCCTACGACGGCGGTGACGAGCTCATACCGGGCACGCCGATGGCCGCGCTGCTCGAACAGGCGCCCCGGCTGACGGATCCCGCCGGGCTGGAGGAGGCCCTGCGGGCGGCGGCGGCACAGGAGGTACGCAAGTGCGCCGACGCCGCGTTCGACCTGCCGGGCGAGTCGCTTCCCCGCCTCCGCGCCGAGCTCTACCGGCTCCTGGGCCTCCGGCCGCGCCCCGCGCCCGTCCGGCCGCGCGCCCTCCCGGCCCCGAGGCGCCCCCCGGTGCCCAACGGCCCCGCGGCCTTCGCGGTACGGACCCGGGTGACCGGCCGCCGCATCGCCGTCGAGCGCTTCCCCGCCGACACCACGCTGCCGGCGCACCACCTGGCCGCCGAGTTCCCGTACGCCGGACCGAGGGAGACGCAGAGCGCGGCGGTGCTGTGGCGCCGCTCCCGGCCCGCCGCCGCCGACGCCCCGCACACGAGCGCGTGGACGGCGGGCGGCTGGACGGCCCGGATGCTGGACGACGCGCCGTACTGCGGTACGGCCGCCGCGGTCCTCACGCCGGAGCGGTGTCTGCTGCGGCACCGTTCGGCGGGGACGTTCCGCCTCCGCGTCGAGCCGCACCGGTCGGGTGGCCGGATCGTACGCGCGGATCCGGCGGCCGTCGTGACGGCGGTCCACTCCTGGCTGGCCACTCGGCCCGAACCGGCCCCCCCGGTCACGCTGGTCTGCGACGTCGGCCCGTTCTCCGTCCGAGCGGTCCTGGAACCCGCCGACGACGCCGATCTCGACCACGAGCTGTGACGCACGCGGGGTGAGCCGGGCGTCGCGCGCTACGCGCCCTCATCGGCACCCGGCACCCCACCGCAGCGTTCAGCCAGCAGCCGCGCCGCCACCCGCTGCTCCTCCGCCTCCGCCGTCTCGCCCGTGTCGTCGGCGAGGCGCGCGAGCTCCTCTCGGACGCGGACCTCGTCGCTGGTCGAGCCGCGCTCCCTGGCGCTGTCGAGAGCGGCCCTGACCAGCGGGAGCGCGTCCGCCGGCCGCCCGGCGCGGCGCAGGGCGCGGCCGAGCTCGAACCCGGTGCGGGCGGTCATCCGCTCCCGCTCCTGCTCGGCGGCCATGCGATGCGCGTCCGTGAGCAGTTCGACCGCGCGCCCGTACTCGCCCGCGCCGAGGGCGGCGCACCCGAGGAGGTGCGTCTGCAGCAGCACGCCGTACGCGTTCCCGACGGCCGCGTGCTCGCGGCGGGCGCTTTCGAAGTCGGCCGCGGCGGACGCCCAGTCACCCTGGACGGAGCGCAGCTTGCCGCGGAACTCCACGACGGACGCCTTGAGCTTCCGCTCCTTCTCCGAGTCGCCGAGGGCGCCGGCGGCGCTCACCGCGCACCGCAACTGCTCGGCCGCCTCCTCGTACCGCTCCTGCTCCCACAGCGGCCGGGCGAGCTGGCAGCGCATCCGGATCGTCACCGGCAGGTGCTCCTGGCGCTGCGCGGCCGCCAGTCCCCTGCCGAAGGCGTCGGTGATGTCCGCGTAGTGCGGGTGGTCGAGGAAATGTGTCCACAGCGGCTCGCACAGGGCCCACGCGTCCTCGTCGAGGCCGCATTCGTAGGCGAGCCGGACGCAGCCGTAGAGCGCCAGCCGGTGGGTTTCCATCCACCGCAGGGCCTCCGCCCTGCCGGCGAAGTCGACGTCCGGGACGTCGGGGACGGGCGGGCCGGGCTCCGCGAACGTCATCCGCGGGCCCGCCGCCAGGAGATCGGCGCGGATCGCCTGCCGCCGGTACCAGCGGACGAGCCGCGTCCGAGCCCGCTGCCGCCCGTCCCCGCCCGGATCCGCCTCCCGCGACTTGCGCTCGGCGTGGCCGCGCAGCAGGCCGTGGATCCGGAAGCCCTCGGGCCGGTCCTCCAACAGGCCCGCGCCCTCCAGCGCGTCGAGGGCGTCGTCGGCCGCAGGGGCACCGCCGCCCAGCAGGGCGGCCGCGGCCGGAGCCGTGATCACCGGAGCGGGGAACTCCGGCAGCAGCCGGTACAGCCGCGCCGCCTCCGGCCCGAGCTCCGCGTAGGCCGCGTCCCACACCGCCTCGACCATCGGGATGCCCTTCTCACGCAGATCGGCCGAGAGCTCGGCGACCAGCCGCGACAGGCCGCGCCTGCGGTGGCCGCGGATCCAGCGGCCGGCCACGTGGAGCGCCGCGGGCAGCCCGCCGCAGCCCCGGGCGAGTTCGGCCACGGCGTCCGGTTCGTCCGCGAGCCGCGCGTCGTCCACGATGTGCCGCAGCAGCCGCACCGCGTCCTCGACCGCCAGCGGTCTCATCGGCACCTCCAGCACGGCCATGCCGGCGAGGTCGGGCAGCCGTCCCTGGCTGGTCGTGATCACCAGGCTGCCGCCGGACGACGGGAGGAGCGGCAGGACCTCGCTGCCGAACCGGGCGTTGTCCACCACCACCAGCAGGCGCTTGTCCTTCGTCAACGACCAGTACTGCTTCTTCCGTGCGGCAGGCGATCGGCACAGCCAGTCGGCGGTGACGCCGAGCCCGGACAGCAGTTCGTCGAGCGCGTCCGAGGCCTCGACGACTCCGTCCCGGCGCAGGTCGTCCAGGTCGACGTAGAGCACCCCGTCCGCGAACCGGTCGCTGATCCGCCGGGTGATGTGGAACCCCAGCGCGGTCTTGCCGATGCCGCCGATCCCGGTCAGCGCGACGACCAGCGGTGCGCCGTCGCCGCCCGAACACTCGTCCAGCGCGCCCAGGATGCGTTCCTGCTCGTCCCGCCGATCCACGAAGTGGGTGATGGCGGGCGGCACCTGATAGGGAATCGGCGCCGGCGGCAGCGCCGCGGTGTGCACGTGATGGTGCACCGCGCCGATGTCACGAGCCTGGAAGACCGCGCCCGTCCGCGCCTGCCCGTCCACGGTGTTGTACGTATCGTCGGCCACATCGCAAACTCTACGAGCGCGCGGGCGATCTGACGGGTCAACGGCCGAAGATCCCCTGCCGGGGTTCCATGGAACGCCCTAGGATGTGCATTCGCCCACTGCCGACCACCGCCGACCCGGGGAGCGCGTCCATGGATCCGATCTCTGCGAGCGTTCTCGTGGCCCTCGCCGGAGGCGCCGGCGGCGAGGCCGGCCGCCAGGCGTGGCAGGGCCTGACCGCCCTGGTACGCCGCCCGTTCCGGCACGGCGACGACGACTCCCCCGCACCGGCCCCGCCCCTCCAGGTGAGCTCGGCCCAACCCGAGCTCACCGCCCTCCAGAACGCCCCCACCGACCCGGACCGCGCCCAGGCCCTGGTGACGGCCCTGGGCGTACGGGCCGCCTTGGACGCGCGGTTCCGGCACGACCTCGACGAGTGGTGGCAGCGCGCACGCTCGGTCGGCACGGGCGGCGATGTGCACAATCACATCAGCGGGGGCACGTACAACGCGCCGACCTTCCAGGGCCGGGACTACTCCGGGATTACGGTCACCACGCCGCCGGTGGGGCCTGCCAGGACCGACGGTTAGACCACTGGGGCGCGTGGTGGCGAACGGGCAGCGCCCCCGTACCACGAGGCCACTGCCGCGCGCCCGACATCACTTCCGGATGGCGTCGGTCCCCAGAGGGCGGAGGAAGCGGCTGGGCTCACCGTGCCAGGAGAGGACGAGGGCATCTCGCGCCCTGGTCGCGGCCACGAAAGCCGAGAACGGGCCCGCTGTAGCTCACGGCGGTAGCGGAGCATGTCCGTCCGCTCCCAGGCGTCCACAGTCGAGCGGGGCACCTGGCGGGTACCGGGTCTGCCCCTGCTCTGCCACCCGTCGTTCCTCCGTCGGTCGTTCCGCGATGCGCGGCGCGATAAATACGCCACAAGCCGCGTCGACGACGGTCGGTGTGTAGCCGGTCCAGCCGTTGGGGAGCCCTGTGGTCCGAGGGAGCACGGGCGGTTCGGCGGGTGCGGTTCCGGCGGTCAGGTCCGTGAGCCGCCGCTTGGCCTGGACGGCGGTCAGCCCTTGCTCCGCCATGACCTGGACGAGCTCCGCGGTCACCTCGACCAGCGCCGGCCGGGCGACGGGGTCGAGGGCGAGCATCGCGGAGATCAAGGGTTCCAGGCGGGGCGGCAGGCCACTCAGGCCCGGCGGGGTGTCCGGGTCCTCGATCTTCAGGGCGACGGCCTGCCGGCTGGGGCCGGTGTACGGGTAGTGACCGGTGGCGGCGTAGAGCAGGACCGCGCCCAACGCGTACACGTCCGCGACCGGGCTGAGGTGGTGCTCTCCTCGGGCCTGTTCCGGCGGCATGCACAGGACAGAGCCGACGACCCAGCCGGTGGCGGTCAGGACGGAGCGTCGCTCGGCGAGTACGGCGAGACCGAAGTCGATCACCTTGGGCCCGTGCGGGGCGAGCAGGATGTTCTGCGGCTTGAGGTCGTGGTGCAGCAGTCCGGCTTCGTGCACGGTGCCGAGTCCCTCGGCGAGCAGGGCTCCGAGGCTCGCCGTCTCCACGAGCGGCAGCGGCCCCCGCTCGGTGACGAAGGCCGGCAGGTCCGGTCCGGCCACGTACTCGACCGCCGGCCAGGGCCGCTCCGCCTGGGCATCAGCGGCGACGAAGGACGCGATGAACGGCTCGTACACCGTCTTGAGGTTGTCCACTTCGGGCAGGAACCGGGCCCTGCTGTCCTCGTCGAGGACCGACGGCTTGATCACCTTTACGGCGACCTGCTGACCCGCGGGGGACTCCGCGAGGTAGACCTGCCCCATGCCGCCGGCACCGAGCCGGCACACCAGGGTGTACGCGCCGATGGTCTGCGGGTCGTCGTCCCTCAATGGCTCCGCGGGTTGCGGGCCTTCCCTGCGGTGGTGGCTGCTGATTCCCCTGGTTCCCCGACGCGGCAGTGTATGCGAGGGGAGGGTGCCTGGCGGTGGGGGTGTGCACCGGACGCCGGGGGCGCGTCCCCAGCCCCAACGGGTGACCGCCCCCGGGCCGGCTCACGCGGTATCCCCCGGCATGATCCCCGTTTCCGTCACGACGAGCCGCCCCTCGGCCGCCAACGCGTCGATGTCCTTCGTCAGCTCCTTCCGGATGTCCGGGCCCAGCCTGGTCCAGCCGAAAAGCCTCGCCACCTCGCGCATCAGATCCTCGCGGTGCGTACCGGGCCCCTCCTCAGCCATGCGGCACAGGGCGAACCGACGTTCGACCGCGGGGACGAGCAGGACCTTCCGCGCACACGCCGCGGTGGGCGTGCGCACGTGGACGACTTCCCGGCCCGGCCGGTCGTAGGCAGCACCGAGCCGAGCGATCCTGCCCTGCCGTACCAGGCCGCGCAGGGCCCACTGGATCCTGTCGCGGACGACTGTTCCGGTCCGGTTGACACCCCACGCCTTTCGGACTCTCGTGAAGATCAGTTCCTCTTCGACCGGCCCCTCCACTTCCACGACGCAGAGGGCGAGCTCGGCGATGACCTCGGCGGCGTCCGGATCCTGCAGTTCGATGTCAGGCCGGCCGAGCCGAGCGCACGAGCGTGCGCGCAACTCGGTCAGGAGCTCCACCTCTACTTCCTGGTACGGCCTGCTCCATGTCTCGGACGCGGAGGCGCCGTCCACGGAGACGAAGCTCACCGGCTGAGCGGCTTCAGGGGCGTCCTGCGCCCCATCCGCCCCAGGCGGCGCGGCGAGGAAGCCGTCCGGTGAAGTCGCCGGTGGGGCAGGGGCCGTCTCCGGCGGGCTGTGCGGGTCCACCGCGCAAGCGGCCTCCACGGCGGCACGCAGCCGTTCGACCGCGTCCCTGCGGTTGCGGTACCAGTCGGTGCCCCAGATCCGGTGCAGTTGCCAGCCGAGTTCACGAAGCACCGCTTCCCGCAGCCGGTCCCGGTCTCTGGCCACCCGGGACGAGTGGTACATGGCGCCGTCGCACTCGATGCCCAATGCGTACGTCCCCGGGGCGTCCGGGTGGCGTACGGCCATGTCGATCCGGTAGCCGGCGACTCCGACCTGCGGCTGGACGGTGTACCCCCAGTCGCGCAGCAGAGCGAGTACCTCCTCCTCGAAGGGGCTCTCCGGGACGGCGTCCGGGTCGGCCGCCTGTGTCCGCAGGACCTGTGGGCCGCGCTCGGCGTATTCCAGGTATCGCTTGAGGGCCCGCACGCCGCGGTTCGGGCTCTCGGGGAGGTCACCGCCGTGGAAAGAGGCGACGACCTCCATGCGACGGCGTGCGCGGGTGACGGCGACGTTGAGGCGCCGCCAGCCGTCTTCCTTGTTGATGGGCCCGAACGCCGAATGCAGCTTGCCGTCCCGGTCGGGCCCGTAGCCGACGGAAAGGATGATGACGTCGCGCTCGTCACCCTGAACCGTTTCGAGGTTCTTGACGAAGAAACCGTCAAGGCGGTTCTCGGTAAAGTACCGGTCGAGGTCCGGGCGTCCGGCCCTGGCCTTCTGGATCGCCTCCTCGACGGCCTCGGCCTGCGCCTTGGAGAGCGCGACCACGCCAAGGGTGAGGTGGGGCCTGGTGCTGAAGTGGTGGATGACCCTTCCGGCCACCACCGCCGCCTCGCCCGGGTTGTCTCTCCGTCCGCCCCTGTCGTAGACGCCGTCCGCCTTGACGAACTCCACGCCGATGTCGGGCCCCTGCTCCAGCGCCCCAGGGAAAGTGACCAGGTCACCACCGTAGAACTCATGGTTGCTGTAGGCGATGAGGTTCTCGTGCCGGCTGCGATAGTGCCAGCGCAGGGGCAGGCTGCGCAGCACCCCGCTGGCTTTGCAGACGTCCAGCACCGAATCGAACCCGGCGGGCCCGCTGTCGTCCCACTCGTCCTCGTCCTCGTCGGCATCCGCGCCCGCGCTGAAGAACGACGTGGGTGGCAGCTGCTTCTGGTCACCCGCCACGACGAGTGCCCGGCCGCGGTAGACGGAGTTGACGGCGTCCTGCGGGAGAACCTGGGAGGCCTCGTCGAAGACGACCACGTCGAAGGTGAAGTCCGGCGGCAGAAACTGGCTGACGGTGAGCGGGCTCATCATGAAGCAGGGCTTGATGAGCCGTACGACGTCACGGGTCTCCTGCAGCAGCTTGCGGACGGGCATGTGCCGCCGCTTCTTCTCGGCCTCCCGCCGGATCACCGCTGCCTGGCCCACCGACGTACGGCGGGGCCGCCGGGCGTTGCATGCACTGATGACCTCGGCGTGGGCGGCCTTCACGATGTCGCGGTCGGCTGACCGGAAGCTTTCCACCAGCAGGTCACGGTCGCTCGCGTGCATCGGCTGCAACCGGGCGTCGAGGGCGAGATGATGCTCGATCCAGGAGGTGAGCACCGCGCGCTCCAAGGCGGCGGGAAACGCCTCGGACTCGACCCGCCGTTCCGCCAGCTGCCGGGGCAGGTCGTCGAGGCCGAACTTCCGCAGCCGGTCCAGGGCCTCGGCACAGTCGATCCAGGCCTGCGGGCCCCGCTGGTCCCGGTCCAGTAGTGCCAGCAGTTCCCTGGCATCCTCCAAGGAGCGAGTGAGTTCCTCTCCCAGCGCCTCGGCCCGTGCAGCCGTGAAGTGCGCCGCCAGCGCCCGCCACCGGTGATCCCATTGCTGCGCCAGCGCCGCGACGGACGCGTCGGGCGGGGCGGTCAGCATGACGCGCGCCGCCGGGGCGGACAGGGGCGCGGCATGACCGCCATGAGCGGTACGCCGGACTTCCTGCGCCCAGTCCACCGCCGTCTGTATCCGGTGCCGGTCGGTTCGCACGCCCTGGTAAAGGGGGCCAAGGCATTCCTGGTGTGCCGGAGCGCGTTCGAGGAGCTCCGACTCGGCCCGACGCGCGGCCGTGACCGCCGCCACCACTTCGCGGGCGCGACCGACAGTGAGCGTGCGGTCGCCGGTGACCCGGGCGGTGGCGTGCAGGAGGTCGGCGACGTCTTCCAGCGGTTCCACATGAGCGCGCAACCAGGACGGCGCCTCAGCCGGCGACAGGCCGACCGGGGGAGCATCCGTCGAAGTGATGCCCGCCTCTTGGGCAAACGCTTCCCAGCGGTCCAGTGCCCGGCCGACGGTCGCCACCTGGTCGGGCAACTCGCCCGGCGCGGGACGGCCGTCGGCCAGGACGCCGGCCAGACGCGACCGCCGGCCGGGGTCGGCGAGCGTGGCCGGTACGAGCCGGGCGGCCTGCCGAGCGGTTTCGAGCGCGTCGCACAGGGCTTCGGTGTCGACCGTGTCTCCGTCGGCATACCGGCCCAGCAGTTCGCGCTGCCCCGCCGGAGCGCGATCCCCCGGGTGCTCGTCCGCCTCGCTCCACGCCCGGTGCAGTAGGCGTCCGACGGACTCGTATCCCCTGACGCCTTGGGGGTTGTCCTCGCCGAAGTCGCCCGGATCGGTCTCCAGGCCGCGGTACCAGGGGCCGAGCAAGGCCCTGTCAACGGCCGCCCGGGCCTCGTGGGAAGCGGTCTCCTGCCGGGCGGCTCGCACGGCGGAGATCGCGGCCCGCGCGGAGGCGAGTGTGTGATCCGGGGTGCCGTGACCGGTGGTGGCCGGTATCCCGTCCAGCAGGTCCACGGCGTGTCGCAGAGGTCGTACATGGGCGCGCAGCCACGCCGCGGCATCGGCCGGGGGCATCTTGGCCAAGGCATCGGCGTACGAGTCGAGGGCCGGCTCCCCCAGACCGAGCCTGCACCGTTCCAGGCCATGGCGCAGTTCCGGCTCGGAGTCCTTCAACGCGGCGGCGGGCTCCCGGCCGGCGGCGACCTGAGCGGCGAGGCGAGCCCGCCGCCGGTGGTGCGCGACCGTGTCCGGTGCCAGCCGGTGCACAACCTCCGCCTGGGCCAGTGCCTGGCGCAGGGTCGTCGGGTCCGGGGGAAGCACGTCCGAGTACGGGCCCAGGAGCGCTGCGTGGGTGGCCGCGAGCGCGTGCAGACGGTGGTGGGCCGCGTACCACTCGGCCGCCAGGGGGAGTTTGGCGTGAAGCTCTCCTCGCCAGGTTCCGCTGTGGGTCAGACGGGCGATGAACTTGCGGTCCGCGCGGATGCGGCCGGAGAACAGAGCGCTGACGACTCCGCGGCCGCTCTCGGCAAGACGCCGTACGGTCTCAGGGAGACCTTCGGCGGTCGTCACGGCGTCGGTGAAGGTCTCGCGAGCGGCGGCCTCGGTTTCGCGCAGCGCGTCCGCCGCGGCGGTGATCTCGGCTACGGCGGACCTGGCCCGGGGCAGGACCTCGGGGTCGAGCCAGGTGTCGGGGCTCTTGTGCGGCGCGGCGGCCGAGGCGACGACGGTGAGCAGGTCCTCGGCTTCCGCGACCGACCGCGGCCGGTGCAGGCCTAGCAGGTCCGCCACATCGTCCAGCCGCTCGCCCCAGGTTTCGAGCGCGCCGCCCAGGTCGTCGAACCGCTCCGCGAGGTGTGCCGCCTGCGGCCGGGTGAGCGCTGACACATCCATGCCGCGCGGTTCCAGCGTGGTGAGTGCTGTCTCTTCCTCGGGAGGCCCGGGAGCCAGTGCCGCCGGGACATCACGCCAGTCCGGGCCGGCCGTCGAGGCGGCCAGGGCCTGGGCGGACAGCACACGGTCCCGGCGGGAGAAGAAGGACCGCAAGGCGTCGGAGACCACGGCCACCATGGCGGCCTCGGCCCGGGACACCCCGTCAGGTGTGAGCCAGCTCTCCGGCGGGCGGTGGGCCGCGTCCGCCGCGGCCAGGAGGGCGCACACCTCCCGGGCCTGTTCCAGGCCGGGCACCGGATCGATGCCCGCTCGGTCACAGAGTTCCGTGAAGATCCGCCATCCGCGCTCCACGACAGTGGCGACGGCCTCGCATTCGGCCGCGACGGCGCGTGCCCGCTCCTCGCCCAGTCCCGCGAGGTCCAGGCCGGCCGGCGACAAGGTCTTCAACGCCCGCTCGGCGTCCCCTGCTTCGGCACGCAGCCGAGGGGGCAGCTCCTGCCACCGCTCCCCGGCCGCGGCCCGGGCGGCGGCACGTGCCCGCTCCGTCCGGCGCAGCTCGGCTCCGAACGCCTCGACGGGGTCCAGAACCGTGTCCCCGAACCGGTCGGTCGTGAGCCAGCTCTCCGGTACCCGGACGCGAGAATCCAGCAGCCGCAGGAGGCCGGTCAGACGGTCGATGCCGTGCCGGTCGTCGGAGGGGCCGGAAGCGGGGGCGAGATCCCGGTACCGGTCCACGGCTGCCGCCAGCGCGTCGCGCGCCGCCATGGCCTGCTCCAGCACGGGCCGCGGGTGGGGCGCTTCCGGCAGCAGGCCCCGCCAGGGGAAGTCAGGGTCGGCGACGGCATCCCAGGTACCGGCGATGATCGCAGCGGCCTGTTTGATGGTTTCCAGCTCCTGGGCACTGAGCGTGCCGGGCCGGAAGACGACGGGCTCGGAGCTTCCGTCGTGCCGGGAGCCGAGATAGGCCACCGGCGCCTCCGACAGCTGGCCCACCCTGCCGATCGCATCATGCAACGTGCGCCGCAGCGGCTCCCGGACCTCGTTCATCGCCTCCGCGTAGGAGCTGAGCGCCTGCCGGGTCTCCCGGGCCCGTGCCACCACTTCCTCGGGCAGCCGCGACGCCCGGGGCTCCTCCGTGAGCGCCCTGCCCAACTCCCTCGCGACAGCCTGCCGGCCGGTGTTGTGGCTGTGGAGCGGGAACACGTACGAGTCCAGGCCGACGGCCTTCAGACGGTTCAGCACGACATCGAGGGCCGCGGCCTTTTCACTGACGAACAGCACGGTGCGTCCCGCGCTCATCAGGCCGGCGATCATGTTGGCGATCGTCTGGCTCTTGCCCGTACCGGGAGGCCCGTCCAGAACGAAGGACCGCCCGGCCACCGCGGCGGCGATCGCCTGCCGCTGCGACGCGTCGGCGTCGAGCACCAGCGGACTGTCCTCAGGAGGGCTCAGCTCGTCGATGCGGTCCAGGTCGAGCTCTTGGAAGTCGAACCGGTCGGGGGCCAGGCCGTTGGCCGGGCCGAGCGCCAGGGCCCGGACGAGGTCGTTGGCCATGACCAGTTCCGCGTTGTCGAGCAGGTCCTGGTACATCGACTCCTTGTGCGAGGCGAAGAGTGATACGACCACCCGAGGGGATACCGCCCACCCCGCCTTCCCCTCGATAGCACGCGTGGCGGCTTCCACAACGGCGCCGACGTCGAAGACGTCCTCGTCCGTCACCGGCGTCCAGTCGATGCCGAACTGCCCCAGCTTCACCTTCAGCGCCGGGTTGAACCGAGGGTCCTCGTCCTCGTTCATCCGCAGGCGCATACGCCCGTTCGTCAGGCGCTCGATCCGTACCGGAAAGAGCACCAGTGGGGCGTCATTGCCGGTGTGCGCCCCGTCGTCGCGCCAATGCAGCATGCCCACACCGAGCTGGAGCGTCCACAAGCCGTAGTCGTTGAAGAGCTGTACCGACTTGCCGCGGAGTTGACGCAGGGCGCGCAGCAGGGTGGGGCTCGTCTTCTTCTGCGTCAGGATTCCGCCGGACTCGGTGCTGCCGCGCCTCGCGACGGTCGGTTTCTCCGGCCCGGGCACCCCACCCTCGGCCCCTTCCGCGTGCGGCTCGGCGGACGGCTCCTCTTCGGGCAGCGGGGCGAAATCCCAGCCACGCGCGAGACCTTCGACAAGAACGGACGCCGAGGGCGAGAGGATTTCCAGGGTGGCCGCCCTGGTGTGCCGGAAGTTGAGCAGGCGGTTCCGCCCGCTCAAGTCGACGAGGGAGGAGCGCCACCCTGCCAGGGCCGCTTTGAACCGCTCCACTTCGTCACCGGCACCAAAACCCCCCGGATCCGTCACATTCTTTCCCCACTGTCGTCGCTCAAAGGGGTGCTCACGGGAGAACCGCGACCCGCGGCGCGCGGCGCCCAAGATCCCGTGCCCCCACCCGGGCCTCGCGCAGCGCCAGCCGCCACCCCCACCGATGGAGGGGATTATACGATTCTCACGTCCAGGTCATGGGTGACTTGTCTGCATTGCCCGTTATGAGGCGTCTGTCACTTGAGTCGACAAGGGCGCCCTCAACGCCCACGCCGAGGCGCTCCTTCCGTCGGAGGGTTCGCGGCGGGGGTCGTGCACCGCTCGTGACAGGGCGTTGTCAGTGGTGCCCCCTACGCTGCTTTCCGAAGCCTTCGACAGCACAAAAAGCGAGGTCATCATGGCGGACCGCTACCCCGAGTTCCGCCTCCGGCTGCCCAACCGCGGCCCGACGGCGTACGGGCGACAGACGGACGAGCTGGGGACGAACGGCAGCCGGAAATTCGTCGTCGCGGCGGGACAGCCGGTGCGGCCGGACATCGTGCCGTCCTTCTCCAGGCGAGTGGCCTCCGCTTACCGGCTGCGCGAGCAACTGATCGATACCGGCCGCATCAGACCCTCACAGACCTGGCCCCGGCTGGCTGGAGACGACGGACGAGATCACTTTCAACTCTCCCTCCGAGGCGGCTTCGGTCCTGACCGGCCCGGCGGATGAGCTCTTCCCTGTCTCCATGACCGACGCGCAGAGGAGACGCCCATGTTGATGTGCGGCAAATGCCATTTCCCCCGGCACCGCCCCGGGTCGCCCGACAGAATGGCCGGGCAATGACTCCGACGTCCGGTCCCCCAACTCCAGGCCGACCCCCGGTCGGTTACGCCCCCTTCGCCCATCTCGCTGCGCCCAACTCCGCGCTGTACCGGCGGGTGATGCAGGCCTTCCTCCACGCCAAGGAACGCTTCGCGGTGCACCTGCGCCCCGAGGATGTGCAGGCAGCGCTTGTCACCAGTGGGTTCCCGGCTGAGCTCGACGCCGTCGCCAAAGCCCTCGACAGCCTCGTCGAGTGGGGCAATCTGCGGGCCGACCCGGATACCGCCCGGGTCACTGCCGTCGAGGACTTCTACCGGAAGCGGTTCGTGTATCAGCTCACGCAGGCCGGGGAGGCGGCGGAGGAAGCGCTGGCCGCGTATGACGAGGCGCTCGGACGGCGGGGTGCGCTGCAGGCGGTGGCGTTGCACGACATCGTCACACAGTTGCGTGCGCTGCTGGTCCTGGCGAGCGAGGAGGAGCCGGACCCGGCCAAGACATATCTCGCGCTTGACGCGCTCACCAGCCGGTTCGCGGCTCTCGCGGAGAACGCGAGGGCGTTCATGGGGTCGTTGCAGCGAACCATCGATCTTCATGATGTCGAGGAAGAGGTCTTCCTCGCCTACAAGGACCGCCTCATCCAGTACCTGGAGCGGTTCATCCAGGATCTGATCACCCTCGGCGGGCGGATCGCTCAGCTCATTGTGGAGTTGGAGGACGGCGGCGCAATCGATCCGCTGCTGCGCAGTGCGGCCGTCCGAGAGGCCGGTGACGCCGCCCCGGAGGACGTCGAGCACGCCGAGCGGGAGGCGCACACGCGGTGGGCCGGGCGGTGGGACGGGCTCGCCGCCTGGTTTCTCAGCAGGGACGGGCGGGAATCGCAGGCACGGCTGCTGCGCGGCCGGGCGCTCGGGGCGATACCCCAGTTGTTGGCCGTCGTCCGGGTGCTGAACGAGCGCAGGGCCGGGCGCTCCGACCGGTCCGCCGACTTCCGTACCCTCGCCCGCTGGTTCGCCGAGGCGCCCGACGACGAGGCCCGGCACCGGCTGTGGCGCACCGCGTTCGGGCTCTACCCCGCCCGTCATCTCACGGTGGACGCCGAGACCCTCGCCGGCCGCGCCACCCGCCCCGTATCCGCCGGCACTCCCTGGGCCGACGCGGAGCCGCTGCGCATCAGCCCCCAGCTGCGGCGCACCGGCAGCTACGAGCGGCGCGGCAAGCCCCGCAAGGTGCAGGACCGGTCCGAGGCCCGCCGGTATCTCGCCGAGATCGCCGCGAAGCAGGCCGCGGAGACGGCCGCCGCGCGGGCGCGGCTGGCCACCGACGGCGTCACGCGACTCTCGGCCCTCGGCGAGCTGGACCCCCTCGCGTTCGGACTGTTCCTCCAGCTCCTCGGCGACGCGCTCGCCACCTGGCGGCCGGGCATGACACACACGTCCGCGACCAGCAACGACGGTTCCATGGAGATCCGTCTCACCACTCTCGACGACGGCACGACCGCCGAGATCACCACGCCTGGGGGCGTCTTCCGCGGCCCCGACCACACCGTCGAGATCGTCGACCTGACCGGAAGGGACGCCGGGCAATGACCACCCCGCTCGCCGAGGTCCTGGACGGGCAGCGCGCCGCCGAACTGCGCAAGGCGGCCCGCGCGCTGCTCAAGGAGCCACTGCTGCTCGCCCGGGGACCGCGGACGGACGAGTTCCGGCTGGTCCGCCGGCACGCGTCGGAGCTGCGCGCCTGGTTCGACCGCAATACCGGCTGGGCCCTTCACGTGGACGCCGAGGCCGCGCGTCTTCGTAAGGTGCCCGGTCATTCCGCCGATCCCACGCACCCCGCGCGGGAGGCCGGCCGGGCCGGTGCCCCCTTCACCCGCCGACGGTACGTCCTGCTCTGCCTCGCCCTTGCGGCTCTGGAGCGGGGTGAAGCACAAGTGGCCCTCGGGCGGCTCGCCGAACAGGTCGTGCTGGACGCGGCGGATCCATCACTCGTCGCAACGGGGATCCGGTTCACTCTGGACCGTCGCGACGAGCGCCTCGACCTCGCCGCCGTCGTCCGGCTGCTGCTGAAACTCGGGGTTCTGCGGCGGGTGGCGGGGGACGAGGAGGCGTACGTCAACGGAGCGGGTGACGTGCTGTACGACGTCGAGCGCAGGGTACTGGCCGGTTTGCTCGCCACCCGGCGAGGGCCGTCCACCGTGCACGCCGACACCTTCGCCGAGCGGCTGGACGAGCTCGTCGCCGAGACCGCGCTGGACAGCGACGACCTGCGGTTCCTCGCCATGCGCCGCTCACTGACCCGTCGCCTGCTCGACGACCCGGTGCTGTACTACGACCAGTTGACCGACGCCGAGCTCGGCTACCTCACCCGGCAGCGCGGCTTCCTCACCGCCCGCATCACCGAACTGACCGGGCTCGTCCCCGAGGTGCGGGCCGAGGGCATCGCCATGGTCGATCCCGACGACGACCTCACCGACGTCCGGATGCCCGAACAGGGCACCCACGGCCACGTCACGCTGCTGCTCACCGAGCACCTCGCCGCGACCGGAAGGCTGGTCACCGTCGCCGAGCTCCGGCGCGAAGTCCGGGAACTCGCCGATCGGTACGGTGGCTTCTGGTCCAAGTCGGCCAAAGAGCCGGGCGCGGAGGGCGAACTGGTCGAGCAGGCGCTCACCAAGCTCACCGCCCTCGGCCTCATCACCCGCCGGGACGACACCGTCACGCCCCGCCCGGCGCTCGCCCGGTACGCCGTCGGTGAAGCCGTCGTCCGAGAACCCGGCACGTCCCGAATGCCCGAGCAGCGAAAGGACGGCCGAAAGTGACCGCCCTCCCCGTTCCCCTCCGCGCCCGATGGCAGCCGCTGCGCATCGGCCTCGTCGACCTCTTTCATTACGACGAGGAGGAGTTCCACTTCCGCGACGGGCGGCTGCTGCTGCGCGGCAACAACGGCACCGGCAAGTCCAAGGTCCTCGCCTTGACCCTGCCGTTCCTGCTGGACGGCGACCTCACCCCGCGCCGTGTGGAGCCCGACGGCGACCCGGGCAAACGCATGGAGTGGAACCTGCTCCTCGGCGGCGAGCACCCGCACTCCGAGCGGCTCGGCTACACCTGGATCGAGTTCGGCCGCCGGGACGAGACGACCGGCGAGACCCGCTTCCGTACTCTCGCATGCGGGCTCAAGGCTGTCGCCGGACGGGGCATCGCCCGGCACTGGTACACGGTCACCGACCAGCGGATCGGCCGGGACCTCAGCCTCCTCGACGCCACCCGCACCGCGCTCACCCGCGACCGGCTTGCCGAGGCCGTCGCCGGGCACGGGATGGTCTACGACCAGGCCGGGACGTACCGAAGAGCCGTCGACGAGGCCCTGTTCGGGCTCGGCGAGCAGCGCTACACGGCCCTGGTGGACCTGCTCATCCAGTTGCGTCAGCCCCAGTTGTCCAAACGCCCCAACGAGGCCGCCCTCTCCCGAGCGCTCACCGAGGCACTGCCACCCATGGACCAAGCCGTGGTCGCCGACGCGGCGGAGGCCTTCCGCTCCCTCGACGAGGAGAAGGAGGAGCTGCGGGCAGCCGCCGAGGCCGAGCGCGCCGCTTCGGCGTTTCTGGAGCACTACCGCCGCTACGCCCGGATCGCCTCCCGCCGGCGGGCACGCCTCCCCCGCGCCGAGCACTCCCGGTATGAGCGTCTCCAGCGGGACCTGGCGGAAGCGCAGGCGCACAGGGCCCGCGCGGAGGAGGAGCGGGTCGCCGCCGTGGAGCGCCTCACCGAACTTGAGGAGACCGAGACTCGACTGCGAGCCCAGGAAGCGGCCCTGCGTGCGGGGCCCGAGATGCGCAGCGCCCGGGAACTGGACCGGGCGGCCGGAGAAGCGGACCGTACGGCAGAGGAGCGGAAACGCGCGGACGACGATCACCGGCAGGCAGTCGGCCTCCACCAACGGGCCCTGCGCCGGCTCGGCACGGCCGAGAATCGGCTCGACTCGGCCGGGCGCCGGGCGGACGGCCTGCTCGCCCAGGCCCGGGAGGCGGCCGGCGAGGCCCTGGTCGTTCTGCCGGAGGACCCGGCCCGGGAGGCGGCCGAGGAGGCAATGGACCGCAGACGGCGCACGCTCGGGCATGTGGAACACCTCGCCGATCTCGCCGACCGGGCGGCGGACCTGCGCCGGGCGGCCTTCCAGCGGCTCGACGAAGCGGAATCCGATCTCGCCGTCGCGGAAGAGACGCGGCACGGCGCGGAGCAGACCGCGGCGGAGGCCGGGCAGACCCTGCTGGACACGGTGCGGCGGCACGTCGCCGACTGCCGCGAACTGGCCTATGAGGATCCGGTGGGCGTACTGGACGAACTTCAGGACTGGTCTCGGCACTTGGAGGGCCCCTACCCCGCCCGTGCCCACGCGTCACGCGCCCACCGCGCCGCGTCCGAGCGGCTGGCCGACCAGGCGGCCGGCCTGACGCAGCGCAAGGCCGCGCTCCGGACGCGGATCAAAGGCGCGGAAGGGGAACTGACCGCCCTCGTCACCGGCGGACAGCGCGGCCCGCAAGCCCCGTACACACGCGACCCGGAGCTACGGAAGCGCGTGCAAGGCGCTCCTCTGTGGCGGCTCGTCGATTTCCGCGACGGACTCGGAGCCGCGGACCGCGCCGGCCTGGAAGCGGCCCTGGAGGCCTCCGGCCTGCTGGACGCCTGGGTGCGCCCGGACGGCACGGCCCTCGGTACCGACGGGTACGACGTTTTGCTCGCGCCCCGGACGGGGCAGGCTCCCGGGCCGACACTGGCCGACGCGCTGCGCCCGGCCGTGGACCACGGCGACCCGCAGGCCGCGGCCGTCGCCGAAGCTACGGTGATGCGGCTGCTCACGGCGATCGGGCTGGGCGAGGAGGGTGGCGCGGCCGACTGGATCGCCGCCGACGGGCGGTTCCGCGTCGGCGCGCTCACCGGGCGCTGGGCCAAGCCCGCGGCGGAGTACGTCGGCGAGGGCGCCCGCGAGGAGGCGCGGCGCGCCCGGATGGCTGCTCTGGAGGCCGAACTCGGCATGCTGCGGGAGGAGCTGGACGCCGCCGAGGCCGAGTCGGCGTCCGTCACCGCACGCCGGCGCGCGCTGGACGCCGAGCTGGCCGCCGTGCCCGACGACGCGCCGCTCCGGCAGGCGTACGCGGGGGTGGCCGCCGCGGCCGAGACCGTACGCCGGGACAGCGCCCGCCGCGACGAGCGGGCCGCCGACCTGGCCCGGGCCACCGAGGAGGCCGAGCGGGCGGCCGAGGAGTTCGCCTCCACCGCCGCCGACGTGGGCCTGCCGTCCGACCGCGGCGCGCTCGCCGCCGTACGCCAGGCTCTCACCGGCCTCGTCCTCGTCCTCGCCGACCTGTGGCCCGCCCTGCGCGAACGCGCCGAGGCGGCCCGGCAGGCCGCGGAGGAGCGTGACGAGGCCGAACAGGCCGGGCAGCGGGCCGCGGAGCACGCGTTCCGGGCCGAGGAGGCGGCCCGGGAGGCCACCGCTGCCGCCGAGCGCCACGCCACCCTGCGTTCCACGGTCGGCGCGGCGGTCGCCGAACTCCAGCGCCGCCTCTCCGAGACCACCGCGTCCCTGCGCATGTGCGCGGACGGGCAGCGCCGCGCGCGAGAGCAGCACACCGAGGCGGACCGGCGGGCCAGCCGTGCCGAAGGCCGTATCGAGCAGCTGGAGAACGCGATCGCCGAGGCGGCGTCGGCCCGGACGGAGGCCATCGCCGGCCTCCAGCGGTTCGCCGGCACGGGCCTGATCGCCGTCGCCCTGCCCGGCCTGGCCGTACCTCCGGCCGGTGACGGGCCGTGGGCGGCCACCCCGGCCATCACCCTGGCCCGGGCCATGGAAAGCGAACTGGCCGCGACGGACGACTCGGACGGTGCTTGGGAGCGCGTACAGCGGCGTCTCAGCGAGGAACTCAAGACCCTCCAGGACGCCCTGTCCCGGCACGGGCACACAGCCTCGGCCCGCATGATCGAGGACGGCATGGTCGTCGACATCGTGTACCAGGGGCGGGAGCGCGCCGTACCGGAACTGGCCGAGGCCCTCGCCACAGAGGTCGGCGAGCTCACCCGCATTCTCTCCGCCCATGAACGGGAGATCCTGGAGACCCACCTGATCACCGAGGTGGCGGGCACTCTTCAGGAGTTGATCGGCACGGCGGAGCGGCGGGTCCGGGCCATGAACGCCGAGCTGGAGGAACGCCCGACCTCGACCGGTATGAAGCTGCGATTGGTGTGGCGGGCCTCCCGCAAGGCCCCGGCGGGTCTCGACCGGGCGCGGGAACGTCTGCGGCAGTCCGCCGACGCATGGACCCCCGAGGACCGGGCGGCGGTCGGCGAGTTCCTCCAGGCGCAGATCATCCGGCAACAGACCGGGGACGCCGCCGGGAGCTGGCTCGAACACCTCACCAGCGCCCTCGACTACCGCGGCTGGCACGAGTTCGGCATCGAACGGCACCAGCAGGGACGCTGGGTTCCGGCCACCGGACCGGCCTCGGGAGGCGAGCGCGTCCTCGCCGTGTCCGTACCCCTCTTCGCCGCAGCATCCTCCCACTACGCGAGTGCGGGCAACCCGCATGCGCCCCGTCTGGTCACCCTCGACGAGGCGTTCGCCGGGGTCGACGACGACTCACGGGCCAAGTGCCTGGGCCTGCTGCACGCCTTCGACCTGGACGTGGTGATGACCAGCGAACGGGAGTGGGCCTGCTACCCGCAGGTGCCCGGCATCGCCATCGCCCAGCTCTCCCGGACGGACGAGGTGGCCGCTGTCTTGGTCACCCGGTGGGAGTGGGACGGCTTGGTGCGGACCCGCGGGGACGATCCGGTGGCGGCGCGAGCGTGGATGGCGGCTGCCGACGACGCCGGGGCGTCCAGTTGGCGAGTGGCCGAGGAAGGCGCAGCGCAGGAGCCCGGTCGGTCGGCGGCCGGAACGGACGACCAGGACCGGCTGTGGACATGAGTACATTCACCCCCGAGGGAATGGACCCAGGCTCGGGCGCGGGCCTGGATGTGGACCGCGTCCGCCGGCTGCTCGGTGACCCTACGCTCGCGTGGCTGGTCGCGCGCGTGCGCCGACGCATCGAACGCGAACAGCCGCTCACCGGGCCCGTCTCGCTCGCGTCCCCGACGGAGGAGCAGCGCACCGCCGTAGAGCGGCTGCTGGGCCGCGCTCCGGGCGGGGGCCGGACGCTGGCCGTCCGGCTCGACGCCGTGGACGAGGTCCTGCGCCGCTCCGGTGCCAGCCGGGACGGCCTGGCACCGGCCGTCGAAGCGCTGACGGGTACCGTCACCCCGGTCCGACTGACCCGTGAGGAAGAATCGCGCGCGTGGCGGGAGGCATTCGGCCCGCTTCGAGTGCTGGCCCGTGAGCGGCCCCGCCTCGCCGAGTGGGCCGCCGAGCCGCGCACGAAAGGCTTGGTACGACGCCTCGCCCGCGCCCCGCAGGCCGCCGGCCCGCTGGTCGCCGACGCCGTGAAGGTGCTTCAGCGGCTCCCCGCCGAACCCGCCGCCTCCCTGCCGGCCTTCGCCGCCCGGGTACTGGGCAGTGCACACGCGCTGGACGACGGAGCGCCTCTGGCCACCCTCGCCCTGTCCGGCATCCGCGCCCTCACCGGCCACCCCGACGGGAGCGGCGCCGCATGGCGGCGTGAGGCGTGGGCGTCGGCGGGATTACTGCGCGACGAGCTGTCCTCCACGGTTGTCGCCCTCAACCTGCGGGGCAATCCGGCCCTGGACTGGATGGCCGAAGCGGGCGAACCCTACGTCCTCACCCTGCGGCATCTCACGCGCCGACCGCCCGTCGCCGAGCACCCCGTGGTACGCGTCTGCGAGAATCCGGCCGTCCTCGCGGCTGCAGCCGATGCTCACGGCGCCGGATGCCCGCCGTTGATCTGTCTTCAGGGCCAGCCGTCGGCCGCGGCCCTGACGCTCCTGCGCCACCTCCATGCCGGCGGCACGCGTCTTCTCTACCACGGGGATTTCGACTGGGGCGGCCTCCGGATCGCGAACGCGCTTCTGCGGCACGTGCCGTGGCACCCGTGGCGGTATGGCGCCGAGGACTACCGAGCGCTGGCCGTCTCGGATGCGCAGCTACCACTCCTGACGGGGGCGCCGACCGAGGCGTTCTGGGACCCCGCGCTGGGTCCCGCACTGGCCGAACGCGGGGTACGGGTGGAGGAAGAGGTGACTTTGCCGTCGCTTCTCTCGGATCTCACCTGATCGCGGGCGCCCTTCCGGCCGCTGCCCCACCCCGCGCGGTGCCCGGCGGTCAGGGCCTCAGCCCTTCCGTCCCCTGCGGGACAGGCGGTCGGCTGCGAAGGCGATCGGGGGGGCCAGGAACATGAAGAGCCAGTTGCCTGTGGCGAAGCTGGCGCCCGCTGCGGCGGCGGCGCCGATGGGGACGCCGAGGAGGGTGCCGGCGAAGCGGTCGGTGGTGCGGGGGGTGCGGTCGGGGAGGCC
>NZ_JBPQTX010000059.1:0-28613 GCF_051386555.1 Streptomyces sp. URMC 126 | reverse complement strand
GGCGGGGGCGGCGGACGAGGCGTCGCCGGGGGATGCCGGGGCCGTGGTGCGGCCGGGCGGCCGGCCCTGAGGACGGTGTAAGGGGCATGTCCGGGGAACATCGGGGAAACCGGCCGGCCGAGCGACCCGTTTCCTCCCCTAGGCTTGCCCTGTGACCCCCGCAGATCTCTCCCGTACCGTGCTGCGCGCCGTGCGTCGGGCCGTCGAGGCCGACGAGCTGCGTGTCGCCGTGCCGACCTCGGTCGGGGTCCGGGTGCCGCCGCACCCCGGCAGCGGGGATTACGCGACCAGCGTCGCGTTGCGGCTCGCCAAGGAGAGCGGCCGGCCCGCCCTGGAGGTGGCCGAGCTGCTGCGGCGCCGGCTGGTCCGGGAGCCCGGTATCGACCGGGTCGAGATCGCCGGGCCGGGGTTTCTGAACATCACCCTTGAGGGCGGATCCGGCGTCGGTCTCGTTCGGCAGGTGCTCTCCCGGCGCGACGGCGATCATGGGGATCACGACGGTGCGCGGGAGCCGCTTCCCGTGCGTCCTCCCGACGAACTCGTCCGGCGGCTGGGGGCCGACGCCGCCCGCTGGAGTGTGCTCAGTCCGCCCGGGCTGGATCGCAAGTTGCTGTTGGTGCAGCGCGAGGTCAATCCGCTCTTCCGGGTGCGGTACGCCCATTCCCGGTGCCGGGCACTGATACGCAACGCCCACGACCTCGGGTTCCGCCCCGCGGTCGAGGGCGCGGATGAGGACTTCGGGGAGGGGGCCGGTCCGCTGCTCGCCGCCCTCGCCGATCACCCCCGTATCGTCGCCGCCCGCGACCCCGAGCGGCTCGCGCGCGCCCTGGAGCGGCTGGCCGACGCCTTCCTCCGCTGGCAGGCGTCGTGTCCGACGCTGCCCCGGGGGGACGAGAAACCCTCGGTCGTCCACCGCGCCCGCCTGGCCCTCGCCGAGGCCACGGGCACGGTGCTCGCCGACGGCCTGCACCAGCTCGGCATCACCGCACCCGCACATCTCTGAGCACCGAGCACCGAGGAGATCAGCGCCATGAGCCGCTCCGCCCACCCCGCCGGGCCCCGCTACGCCGACGTCCTGCCCGAGGGCCACTACCCGGCGCCGCCCGCCGACCTCAACGCCCTCGAACCGCGCGTGTGGTCCCGTACCGTCTCGCGGAACGCGGACGGCGTCGTCACCGTCGGCGGGCTGGACGTCAACCGGCTGGCCGAGGAGTTCGGCACGCCCGCCTACTTCCTGGACGAGGACGACTTCCGGGCCCGCTGCCGCGCCTGGCGCGAGGCGTTCGGGCCGGACGCCGACGTCTTCTACGCGGGGAAGGCGTTCCTGTCCCGGGCCGTCGTGCGCTGGCTGACCGAGGAGGGGCTCAACCTCGACGTCTGCTCCGGCGGCGAGCTGGCCACCGCGCTCGACGCGGGCATGCCCGCCGAGCGCATCGCCCTGCACGGCAACAACAAGTCCGTCGAGGAGATCACCCGGGCCGTCGAGGAAGGCGTGGGACGGATCGTCGTCGACTCCTTCCAGGAGCTGGTGCGCGTCGCGCACATCGCCCAGCGGGCCGGGAAGCGGCAGCGGGTGCAGATCCGTGTCACGGTCGGCGTCGAGGCGCACACCCACGAGTTCATCGCCACCGCCCACGAGGACCAGAAGTTCGGGCTGCCGCTGGCCGGCGGCCAGGCCGCCGAGGCCGTCCGCCGCGCGCTCAAGCTGGACGGGCTGGAACTGGTCGGCATCCACTCGCACATCGGCTCGCAGATCTTCGACACCTCGGGCTTCGAGGTCGCGGCGCGCCGTGTGGTCGGTCTGCTCCGCGAGGTCCGCGACGAACACGGCGTCGAGCTGCCCGAGATCGACCTCGGCGGCGGTCTCGGCATCGCCTACACCCCGGACGACGACCCCCGCGAGCCGCACGAGATCGCCACCGCGCTGCGGGCGATCGTCGAGCGGGAGTGCGCGGCGGCCGGGCTCGCGGTGCCGCGGCTGTCCGTCGAGCCGGGGCGCGCGATCGTCGGTCCCACCGCCTTCACGCTCTACGAGGTGGGGACGGTCAAGGAGCTGCCCGGACTGCGGACGTACGTCAGCGTCGACGGCGGCATGTCCGACAACATCCGTACGGCGCTCTACGACGCCGACTACTCGGTGGCCCTGGTGTCGCGTACCTCGACGGCCGGGCCGATGCTCTCCCGCGTCGTCGGCAAGCACTGCGAGTCCGGCGACATCGTGGTCCGCGACGCCTTCCTGCCCGCCGACGTCGCCCCCGGCGACCTGCTGGCCGTCCCCGCGACCGGTGCCTACTGCCGCTCCATGGCCAGCAACTACAACCACGCGCTGCGGCCCCCGGTCGTGGTGGTGAAGGACGGCGCCGCCCGCGTCATCGTCCGGCGGGAGACCGAAGAGGATCTGTTCCGGCTCGACGTCGGGTGACGGCGGAAGGCGGCGGAAGGCGGCCGGAGTCGGCCGGAGCCGACCGGGGCCGGCCGGGGCCACCGGCCGGGACGGTCCGCGCAACCGGTCCGCGGATGACGGAATCTCGGATACTGGACGGGGGAGGGAAACCCTCCGACCGGTGAGTGAGACTGGTGTACCACCCAAGATGTACGAGAAACGAGGTCGGATGATGCGTACGCGTCCGCTGAAAGTGGCGCTGCTGGGCTGTGGAGTGGTCGGCTCCGAGGTGACGCGCATCATGACGACGCACGCCGACGACCTCGCGGCCCGGATCGGCGCCCCGGTCGAGCTGGCCGGCATCGCCGTGCGCCGGCCCGACCGGGTCCGGGCCGGGGTGCCCGCCGAGCTCATCACCACCGACGCGACCGCCCTGGTCAAACGGGGCGACATCGACGTCGTCGTCGAGGTCATCGGCGGTATCGAGCCGGCCCGCACCCTGATCACCACCGCCTTCGAGCACGGCGCGAGCGTCGTCTCGGCCAACAAGGCGCTGCTCGCCGAGGACGGCGCCGCCCTGCACGCCGCCGCCGGGCAGCACGGCGCGGACCTCTACTACGAGGCCGCCGTCGCCGGCGCCATCCCGCTGATCCGCCCGCTGCGGGAGTCCCTCGCCGGCGACAAGGTCAACCGGGTCCTCGGCATCGTCAACGGCACCACCAACTTCATCCTCGACAAGATGGACTCGACGGGCGCCGGCTACCAGGAGGCCCTGGACGAGGCCACCGCCCTCGGCTACGCCGAGGCGGACCCCACCGCCGACGTCGAGGGCTTCGACGCCGCCGCCAAGGCCGCGATCCTGGCCGGCATCGCGTTCCACACCCGCGTCCGCCTCGACGACGTCCACCGCGAGGGCATGACGGAGGTCACGGCCGCCGACTTCGCCTCCGCGAAGGAGATGGGCTGCACCATCAAGCTGCTGGCCATCTGCGAGCGCGCCGCCGACGGCAAGTCGGTCACCGCCCGCGTCCACCCCGCGATGATCCCGCTCAGCCACCCGCTGGCCTCGGTCCGCGAGGCGTACAACGCGGTGTTCGTCGAGGCCGAGGCCGCCGGGCAGCTGATGTTCTACGGCCCGGGCGCCGGCGGCGCGCCGACCGCCTCCGCGGTCCTCGGCGACCTGGTCGCCGTCTGCCGCAACAAGCTGGCCGGGACCACGGGCCCGGGCGAGTCGGCGTACGCGCGGCTGACCGTCAGCCCCATGGGCGAGGTCGTCACGCGCTACCACATCAGCCTCGACGTCGCCGACAAGCCGGGTGTCCTCGCCCAGGTGGCCACGGTCTTCGCCGAGCACGGGGTGTCCATCGACACCGTCCGCCAGCAGGGCAAGGACGGCGAGGCGGCGCTGGTCGTCGTCACGCACCGGGCCCCCGACGCCGCCCTGACGGCGACCGTCGAGGCGCTGCGCCGGCTGGACACGGTGCGCGGGGTCGCCAGCATCATGCGCGTCGAAGGTGAGTAGGGGAGCAAGGAAGACCATGTCTGCGAAGTCTGCGAACAACGGCAACGCCGCCACCCGTCAGTGGCGCGGCATCATCGAGGAGTACCGCGACCGCCTCCCGGTCTCCGCGGACACGCCGGTGGTCACCCTGCGCGAGGGCGGTACGCCCCTGGTGCCGGCCCAGGTGCTCTCCGAGCGCACCGGCTGCGAGGTCCACCTCAAGGTCGAGGGCGCCAACCCCACCGGCTCCTTCAAGGACCGCGGGATGACGATGGCCATCACCCGGGCGAAGGAGGAGGGCGCGAAGGCCGTCATCTGCGCCTCCACCGGCAACACCTCCGCCTCCGCCGCGGCCTACGCCGTGCGGGCCGGGATGGTCTGCGCCGTCCTGGTGCCCGAGGGCAAGATCGCGCTCGGCAAGATGGGCCAGGCCCTGGTGCACGGCGCCCGCATCCTCCAGGTCGACGGCAATTTCGACGACTGCCTGGACCTGGCCCGCGCCCTGGCCGACAACTACCCGGTGGCCCTGGTCAATTCGGTCAATCCGGTGCGCATCGAGGGCCAGAAGACCGCCGCCTTCGAGATCGTGGACGCGCTCGGCGACGCCCCGGACATCCACGTCCTGCCGGTGGGCAACGCGGGCAACATCACCGCGTACTGGAAGGGGTACCGGGAGTACGCCGCCGACGGCATCGCCTCCCGCTCCCCGCGCATGTGGGGCTACCAGGCCGCCGGCTCCGCGCCGATCGTGCGCGGCGAGCCGGTGAAGGAGCCGCACACCATCGCCACCGCCATCCGCATCGGCAACCCCGCCTCCTGGCGCTTCGCCGAGCAGGCGCGCGACGAGTCCGGCGGGCACATCGACGAGGTGACCGACCGCCAGATCCTCGCCGCCTACCGGCTGTTGGCCGCGCAGGAGGGCGTCTTCGTCGAGCCCGCCTCGGCGGCGAGCGTCGCCGGTCTGCTGAAGGCCGCCGAGCAGGGCAAGGTGGATCCGGGGCAGCGCATCGTCTGTACGGTCACGGGCAACGGCCTCAAGGACCCCGACTGGGCGGTGGCCGGCGCCCCGCAGCCGGTGACCGTACCGGTGGACGCGGCCGCGGCGGCCGAGCGGCTCGGGCTCGCGTAGCCGCCGGGCGGGAACCGCGCGTCCGGACGGGTCCGGGCGTACGCGTCGGCCGGGGCCGCCGATCCCCTCGCCGGCCGGTCCGGACGTTCCCGTCGCCGGTCCGGCGCGCATTCCCCTCGCCGGTCCGGGCGGCCGATCCCCCCGCGGGACGGCCGCCCGGGTGCCGGAAGGCGCCGTGAGGCGCCGTGAGGCGCCCGGTCCACCGGGCTCCGCCCAGGGCCGTCGGCCCTCCCGGCCCCGGGCGCGACCGGGCGCCGGGGGAGAGCGAAAAATCCCGTCCGCTCCCCCCGGAGCCACGAACCCCCAGGTCACAACCCCGACGAAAGTCCGTCAAAGACGACACGGGGCATGGTCTGGCGTGCGACACGCATCGCGCGCCTCCTGTGCGCCCTATGTCGCCACAGAACCTTCCTTCGATAGGCTGTCCTCACTCCGCCCCGTCGCTGACCCAAGCCGCCCTCCATGCGGTATCGCCGTCGCGGCCCTTGCGGATGTCGCACGCCCTACCAAGGCCACATCAAGGAGAGTCATCGAGCGATGGCCGGTCCCGCCTTCCGCGCCGCCGCCGTCCGAGTGCGCACCCCCGCCACCAGCGCGAATCTCGGTCCCGGCTTCGACGCCCTCGGTCTGTCCCTGGGGCTCTACGACGACGTCGTGGTCCGGGTGGCCGAATCAGGGCTGCACATCGACATCGCCGGCGAGGGCGCCGATTCGCTCCCGCGCGACGAGAGTCACCTGCTCGTACGGTCCCTGCGCACCACGTTCGACCTGCTGGGCGGCCAGCCGCGCGGCCTGGAGGTCGTCTGCGCCAACCGCATTCCGCACGGCCGCGGCCTGGGCTCCTCGGCCGCCGCGATCTGCGCCGGGATCGTCGCCGCCCGGGCGGTGACCATAGGCGGGGCCGAGCGGCTCGACGCCACGGCGATGCTGGAGCTGGCCACCGAGATCGAGGGCCACCCGGACAACGTCGCGGCCTGCCTGCTCGGCGGTTTCACCCTGGCGTGGATGGACGGGGGAGCGGCCCGCGCGGTGCGGATGGACCCCGCCGATTCCATCGTTCCGGTGGTCTTCGTGCCCGGCCGTCCCGTGGCGACGGAGACCGCGCGCGGCCTGCTGCCGCGCCAGGTCCCCCATGTGGACGCGGCGGCCAACGCCGGACGGGCCGCGCTGCTGGTCGAGGCCCTCACCCGGCGCCCCGAGCTGCTGCTGCCGGCCACCGAGGACCGGCTTCACCAGGAGTACCGCGCCCCGGCGATGCCGGAGAGCGTGGCCCTGGTCAACCGACTGCGGGCGGACGGTGTCCCCGCGGTCGTCTCCGGCGCGGGCCCCACGGTGCTCGCGCTGGTCGAGGACAGTGCGGCGGAGAAGGTCGCACGGCTGGCGGGCGAGGGGTGGGCGGCCAACCGGCTGTCCCTCGACGCCGGGGGGGCGAGCGTGCTTCCGCTCGCCTGACAAGGGGCGGAACGCGGTGGTACGCCGCCGAGGAAGGCCCCGCGGAAAACGCGGTTGCCGGACTTTGAGAGGGGGAATGTTTGTGGGATCCGGTAGTGTTAACCTCAAGTCTGCACCCGAAGCCACGTCGGCTCGGTGCTCTGTGTCCCGATCAGGGACCGCTTTTCTTCCGGGAGCCTCCCAGACTGCCTGAGCAGATTCGAGCACGCTCCGGAAATCGGCGTGGGCGACATGAGTGATGCGATGCGTCTTGTCCTCACTGATTTCCCCACGTCGGCATCAACGCACTGAATTCTTCCGCCGTACCGCGGCGGACCACCGCCCCGGCCCGGTCCGCACAGCAGGACCGCAGCCGGACAGCACAACCGGTCGCCGAGCCAGACAGGCCGACGCCCGCTCCAGGGAAGGACCCCTTCGTGAGCGACACCACCGATCTGATGGGCGTGAACGCCGCGGGCACCAAGGGTGCCGCAGGCAATGCCTCCGCGCCCGCCACGGACGCTCCCGCCGCGCCTGCCACCGGTGCTTCCGCCGCCCCCCGGCGGCGACGCTCGGGCACGGGCCTCGACGCCATGGTCCTGGCCGAGCTCCAGCAGCTCGCCTCCAGCCTCGGCATCAAGGGCACCGCGCGGATGCGCAAAGGCCAGCTGATCGAGGTCATCAAGGAGAGGCAGGCCGGTTCCGGCGCCTCCGCCAAGCCCGCCGCCGAGCCGGCCGCCGAGCAGCCGGCGGAGAAGCCGAAGCGCCGCGCCACCTCCCGCGCCCGTACCGGCGAGGCCGCCGAGAAGACCGCCGAGCCGGCACCCGCCGCCCAGCAGCAGATCGAGATCCCGGGCCAGCCGGGCAGCGAGGAGGCGCCGGCCGGTGAGCGCCGCCGCCGTCGCGCCACCGCCCCCGCCGGCTCCCCGGAGCCCACCGCCGCCGAGAGCCGCGCCGAGGCGCGGACCGAGGCCCGTACCGAGGTGCTGACCTCGGAGAAGCCCGAGACCGCGGCGGACACCGCCGAGGGCCGGGGCGCCAAGGGCGACCGCCAGGACCGCGGCGACCGCGCCGAGCGCGGCCAGAAGGGCGACCGCCGGGAGCGGGGCGACCGCGGCGAGCGTGGCGAGCGGGGCCAGCGCGACCGCCGCGACCGCCGCGGTGACGACGCCGGCGCCGGCCAGCAGGGCGGCAACCGGCAGCAGCAGCGCGCCGGGCGCGCCGAGGCGCCGCAGGACGACTTCGACGACGAGGCGGGCGGCCGTCGCGGCCGTCGCGGCCGTTACCGCGACCGCCGGGGCCGTCGTGGCCGCGACGAGTTCGCCAACGAGCCGCAGCTGTCGGACGACGACGTCCTGATCCCCGTCGCGGGCATCCTCGACATCCTCGACAACTACGCGTTCATCCGCACCTCCGGCTACCTGCCGGGCCCGAACGACGTCTACGTCTCCCTCGCCCAGGTCCGCAAGAACGGCCTGCGCAAGGGTGACCACGTCACCGGCGCGGTGCGGCAGCCGAAGGACGGCGAGCGGCGCGAGAAGTTCAACGCCCTCGTGCGCCTCGACTCGGTGAACGGCATGGCGCCCGAAACCGGCCGGGGCCGCCCCGAGTTCCACAAGCTGACGCCGCTCTACCCGCAGGACCGGCTGCGGTTGGAGACCGACCCGGGCGTTCTGACGACCCGTATCATCGACCTGGTCGCCCCCATCGGCAAGGGCCAGCGCGGTCTGATCGTGGCCCCGCCGAAGACCGGCAAGACCATGATCATGCAGGCGATCGCCAACGCGATCACCACCAACAACCCCGAGTGCCACCTGATGGTCGTCCTGGTCGACGAGCGTCCGGAAGAGGTCACCGACATGCAGCGGTCGGTCAAGGGCGAGGTCATCTCCTCGACCTTCGACCGTCCGGCCGAGGACCACACCACCGTCGCCGAGCTGGCCATCGAGCGCGCCAAGCGCCTCGTGGAGCTGGGTCACGACGTGGTCGTGCTGCTCGACTCCATCACCCGCCTGGGCCGCGCCTACAACCTGGCGGCGCCGGCCTCCGGCCGCATCCTGTCCGGTGGTGTCGACTCGACCGCGCTCTACCCGCCGAAGAAGTTCTTCGGTGCCGCGCGGAACATCGAGGACGGCGGCTCGCTGACCATCCTGGCCACCGCGCTGGTCGAGACCGGCTCGCGGATGGACGAGGTGATCTTCGAGGAGTTCAAGGGCACCGGCAACATGGAGCTCAAGCTCGACCGGAAGCTCGCCGACAAGCGCATCTTCCCCGCGGTGGACGTCGACCCGTCCAGCACCCGCAAGGAGGAGATCCTGCTCGGCGGCGAGGAGCTCTCCATCGTCTGGAAGCTCCGCCGGGTGCTGCACGCGCTGGACTCGCAGCAGGCCATCGAGCTGCTCCTCGACAAGATGAAGCAGACGAAGTCGAACGCCGAGTTCCTGATGCAGATCGCCAAGACGGCGCCCGCGCCGGGCAACGGCAACGACTGACCGGAGCCGTCCGGCGTCGCACACCGCGAGGGAACCTCCCCGTCACGATCCGTGGCGGGGAGGTTCCGCGTTTCCGGCCCGGCCGCTCGACGATCTCGCGGGCGGCCGGGTGTCCCTTCGTGATCTTGCCGAGTCCTCACCGTGACCTTTTGAGACTTCCGCCACAGGAGCATCCGCCGAAGCGAGCGGGAACGGCACTGAAGAGGCGGGCGAAAACGCAGGTGACAGCGGGTGTGGGTGGGTTTGTCACGCCCTTCGGTCCGCCCGGTTCCTAAGAAAGCGCTCTCACGGCTCCGTGCAACCCTGTCGCAGACCTCGCCGTCTGAGAGCGCGAGGCACCGCGCCTGATCGGGCGGCAGGGGGGAAGCCGAACCAGCGGAGGACTGAGGAGCGTATGGCGGACGAGACCAGGGGCACGCAGGCGGGAGCGCGCCGACGGCGTCCCGGCGGACCCCGCGGCCGCAGGCGCAAGCCCCGCGCGCGCCGCACGGGCTGGCGAATAGTCCTCTGGACGGCCGCGGCGCTGGTCGTCCTGGGCGGCTCCGGACTCGGATACGTCTACTTCAAGCTCAACGGCAACCTGCACGGCGTGGACATCAACTCCGCGCTCGGCACCGACCGCCCCGAGAACGTCGACAACGGCTCGCAGGACATCCTCGTCCTGGGCTCCGACTCGCGGGCCGGCGACAACAAGAAGTACGGCCGGGACGAGGGCAGCTCCCGGTCCGACACCGCGATGATCGTCCACGTCTACGCGGGTCACAAGCAGGCCAGCGTGGTCAGCATCCCGCGCGACACCATGGTCGCCCGCCCCGAGTGCAAGACGCTCGCCGGGAAGACCAGCCCGGCCGTCCGGCGGGCGCAGTTCAACGACGCGTACTCGGTGGGCGGCGCGGTCTGCGCGGTGAAGACCGTCGAGGCCATGACCGGGATCCGGATGGACCACTACCTGGAGGTCGACTTCGCCGGCTTCCAGAAGCTCATCGACAAGCTCGGCGGCGTCGAGGTGACCACCACCAAGCCCATCCGGGACAAGTGGAGCCACCTGAACCTCCCGGCCGGCAAGCACACCCTCAACGGCGAGCAGTCGCTCGGCCTGGTCCGCACCCGGCACGGCGTCGGCGACGGCAGCGACCTCGGCCGGATCAAGCTCCAGCAGGCGTTCATCAAGGCCCTCATCGACCAGGTGAAGTCCGTCGGGCTGTTCACCAGCCCCACCAAGCTCTACGGGATCGCGGACACCGCCACCAAGGCGCTCACCACCGACTCCGAGCTGGCCTCGGTCGACAAGCTGCTCTCCTTCGCCAACGGCCTCAAGGGCATCGGCTCGAACGACATGCACATGGTGACGCTGCCCGTCACCACCGACCCGCTGGACAAGAACCGCGTGGTGCCCCTGGCCGCCGCCAAGGAGATGTGGCGGGCGCTGCACGAGGACAAGCCGATCCCCGCGTCCGCCCTCAAGGACGGCGAGGGCACGAAGACGGACGCCGACGGCGTCGTGAAGTAGAGCCCCGGCCGGCCGCGCCCCTCGGAGAGCCCGGGAATAACGGGCTCCCGGACCCCGTTTTGGGGGATGCGGCCGGTACTGGCAGACTGGTACGTCGGCCCCGGTTCACGTACGGCAATCCCGCCGGACGACCCGGAGCCCTCCCGAACCTAGGAGAACCCCTTGAAGCGCGACATCCACCCGGAGTACGTCGAGACCCAGGTCAGCTGCACCTGTGGCGCCTCGTTCACCACCCGTAGCACCGTCGCGGACGGCACCATCCGTGCCGACGTGTGCTCCGAGTGCCACCCGTTCTACACGGGCAAGCAGAAGATCCTCGACACCGGTGGCCGTGTGGCGCGGTTCGAGGCCCGCTTCGGCAAGAACGCCGGGTCCGCGAAGAAGTAGCGGCCCGCAGGCGCCGGTCGGCCGTCCCTCCTCGGCGGGGGACGGCCGGACCGGCGCTTTGTCGTCCGGCAGGTCCGGCAGGTCCGGCAGCCCGGCAGGCCCGGCTGGTCCGGTGGATCCGTCCAGGCCGGCAGGCCCCGTCACTTCCAGCAGGTCCGTTCACCTTCGCTTAGGGAATCTTGATGTTCGAGGCAGTCGAGGAACTGATCGGTGAGCACGCCGACCTCGAGAAGCGGCTCGCCGACCCCGCCGTCCACGCGGACCAGGCCAACGCCCGCAAGCTCAACAAGCGCTACGCAGAGCTGACCCCGATCGTCGGCACGTACCGCTCCTGGAAGCAGACCGCCGACGACATCGAAACGGCCCGCGAGTTCGCGGCCGACGACCCCGACTTCGCCGCCGAGGTCAAGGAGCTGGAGAAGCGGCGCGAGGAGCTCACCGAGAAGCTCCGCCTGCTGCTCGTCCCGCGCGACCCCAGCGACGACAAGGACGTCATCCTGGAGATCAAGGCGGGCGCCGGCGGCGACGAGTCCGCGCTGTTCGCGGGCGACCTGCTGCGCATGTACCTGCGCTACGCCGAGCGCGTGGGCTGGAAGACCGAGATCATCGACTCCACGGAGTCCGAGCTCGGCGGCTACAAGGACGTCCAGGTCGCCGTCAAGACCAAGGGCGGCAACGGCGCCACCGAGCCCGGCCAGGGCGTCTGGGCCCGGCTGAAGTACGAGGGCGGCGTGCACCGCGTCCAGCGCGTGCCGGCCACCGAGTCCCAGGGCCGCATCCACACCTCCGCCGCCGGCGTGCTCGTCACGCCCGAGGCCGAGGAGATCGACGTCGAGATCAACCCCAACGACCTGCGGATCGACGTCTACCGCTCGTCCGGCCCCGGCGGCCAGTCCGTCAACACCACCGACTCGGCCGTCCGCATCACGCACCTGCCGACCGGCGTCGTGGCCTCCTGCCAGAACGAGAAGAGCCAGCTCCAGAACAAGGAGCAGGCCCTGCGCATCCTCCGCTCCCGGCTGCTCGCCGCGGCGCAGGAGAAGGCCGAGGCCGAGGCCGCGGACGCGCGCCGCAGCCAGGTGCGCACCGTCGACCGCTCCGAGAAGATCCGGACCTACAACTATCCGGAAAACCGGATCTCGGACCACCGGGTCGGCTTCAAGGCGTACAACTTGGACCAGGTGCTCGACGGAGAGCTGGACGCCGTGATCCAGGCGTGCGTCGACGCCGACTCGGCGGCCAAGCTGGCTGCCGCACAGTAGAGACCGCGTACGGAACCCGGTCATGGAGCGCAACAGGAGGAAGGTCCAGTGAACCTGCTGCTCGCCGAGGTGGCGCAGGCCACCCAGCGGCTGGCCGACGCCGGCGTACCCTCCCCGCGCTTCGACGCGGAGGAGCTCGCGGCCTTCGTGCACGGCGTCAAACGGGGTGAGCTGCACCTGGTCGCCGACGCGGACTTCGACGCCCGCTACTGGGAGGCCGTCGCCCGCCGCGAGGCCCGCGAACCCCTCCAGCACATCACCGGGCGCGCCTTCTTCCGCTACCTGGAGCTCCAGGTCGGCCCCGGCGTCTTCGTCCCCCGGCCGGAGACCGAGTCGGTCGTCGGCTGGGCCATAGACGCGGTCCGCGCCATGGACGTCGTCGAGCCGCTCATCGTCGACCTGTGCACCGGCTCCGGCGCCATCGCCCTGGCGCTCGCCCAGGAGGTCCCGCGGTCCCGCGTGCACGCCGTCGAGCTCGACGAGGGCGCCCTGTCCTGGGCGCGCAAGAACGTCGAGGGCTCGCGCGTCCAGCTGCACCACGGGAACGCGCTCGACGCGCTCCCCGAGCTCGACGGCCAGGTCGACCTGGTCATCAGCAACCCGCCGTACATCCCGCTGACCGAGTGGGAGTACGTCGCCCCCGAGGCCCGCGACCACGACCCGCAGCTCGCCCTGTTCTCGGGCGAGGACGGCCTCGACACCATCCGCGGCCTGGAGCGCACCGCGCATCGGCTGCTGCGCCCCGGCGGCGTCGTCGTCATCGAGCACGCCGACACCCAGGGCGGCCAAGTGCCGTGGATCTTCACCGAGGAGCGGGGCTGGGCCGACGCGGCCGACCACCCCGACCTCAACAACCGGCCCCGGTTCGCCACGGCCCGGAAGGCCCTGCCGTGACCGTCACGGCACCCCAGACATCTGCCCCGTACGAGGAGGTTGGCTCAATGGCTCGGCGATACGACTGTGGCGACGCGACGGACCGCAAGACCGGTCTGCGTGAGGCGACCGCCGCGGTCCGCCGCGGCGAGCTGGTCGTGCTGCCCACCGACACCGTGTACGGCATCGGTGCGGACGCCTTCAGCCGGGACGCCGTCGGCGACCTCCTCCAGGCCAAGGGCCGCGGCCGGGGCATGCCCTCGCCGGTCCTCGTCGGCTCGCCGAACACCCTGCACGGGCTCGTCACCGACTTCTCCGAGCAGGCGTGGGAGCTCGTCGACGCCTTCTGGCCCGGCGCGCTCACCCTCGTCGCCACCCACCAGCCGTCGCTGACCTGGGACCTCGGCGAGACCCGCGGCACGGTCGCGGTGCGGATGCCGCTGCACCCGGTCGCCATCGAACTGCTCACCGAGTTCGGCCCGATGGCCGTCTCCAGCGCCAACCTCACCGGCCACCCGGCGCCGCAGACCTGCGACGCCGCCCAGGAGATGCTCGGCGACTCCGTCTCCGTCTACCTCGACGGCGGCCCCACGCCCGCGGACGTGCCGTCCTCGATCGTGGACGTCACCGGCAAGGTGCCGGTGCTGCTGCGGGCCGGCGCCATCAGCGCCGAGCAGCTCCGCGAGGTGGTACCCGACCTCGAGGTGGCGAATTGATCGCCCCGCAGGGGCGTGGCATAGCGGGACCGGAGACGAGCACCGACACCTTCCGCATCCTCCACGTCAGCACCGGCAACGTCTGCCGCTCGCCCATCACCGAGCGGCTGACCCGCCATGCCCTCTCCGAGCGCCTCGGCGACCCGGACGCGGGCGGACTGGTGGTGGAGAGCGCCGGCACCTGGGGGCACGAGGGCGCCCCCATGGAGGCCCACGCCGCGACCGTGCTGACCGACTTCGGCGCGGATCCGCACGGGTTCACCGGGCGGGAGCTGCTGGACGAGCACGTCATCCGGGCGGATCTGGTGCTCACCGCTACGCGTGATCACCGGGCTCAGGTCATCTCGATGGGGCATTCGGCGGGGCTGCGCACCTTTACGTTGAAGGAGTTCACGCGGCTGGTGCGGGCGATTGATCCCGCGACCCTTCCCCGGCCCGACGACGCCGGGGGGGGTCGTCGAGCGCGCTCGGGCGCTGGTGCAGGCCGCTGCGGCGCTGCGGGGGTGGTTGCTCGCGCCCGACGCGGAGGCGGATGAGGTGCACGATCCGTATGGGGCGCCGATCACGTTCTTCCGCTCGATCGGCGAGGAGATTCAGCTGGCGCTGGATCCGGTGGTGACCGCTCTGACCGGGGTGCCGGCTGTTTGAGGGGCCCCTGTCCCGCCCTTTCACCGTTTCTTGCAGGGGCTGCGCCCCCGCACCCCCGAAACCGCGCTGCGCGCGGTTGTCCTCAAGCGCCGGACGGGCTGCATCAGCCCGTCCGGCGTTTGAGGGTCTGGGGCGCGGCCCCAGAGGGCACCCTGCACCCGCCCCGCGCCGGGCCTACATTGGGAGTGAGCACAGTGCTCACCCCCACCGCACGGAGCCCGCGATGCCCGTCACCGAAGCAGCGGCCGACGCGCTCACGCGTCAGGATCCCGAGATCGCCGGCATCATCCTCGCCGAGACGAGACGGCAGTCCGCGGGGCTCCAGCTGATCGCCGCGGAGAACTTCGCCTCCCCCGCCGTGCTGGAAGCACTCGGGTCGCCGCTGGTGAACAAGTACGCCGAGGGCTACCCGGGCGCCCGCCACCACGGCGGCTGCGAGGTCGTGGACATGGCCGAGCGGGTGGCCCTGGAGCGGGCGAGGGCGCTGTTCGGGGCGGAGCACGCGAACGTGCAGCCGCACTCGGGATCGGCGGCCGTGCTGGCCGCGTACGCGGCGCTGCTGGCCCCGGGGGACCGGGTGCTGGCCATGGGCCCGCGGGAGGGTGGGCACCTCACCCACGGGGCGCTGGCGAACTTCTCGGGGCGGTGGTTCGACTTCACCGGGTACGGGGTCCGCGCGGACACCGGGCTCATCGACTACGACCGGGTGCGGGATCTCGCGCGCGCCCGCCGGCCGCGGGCGATCGTCTGCGGCTCCACCGCGTACCCGCGCCACCCGGACTACGCCCTCTTCCGGGAGATCGCCGACGAGGTGGACGCGCTGCTGATCGTGGACGCGGCGCACCCCATCGGCCTGGTCGCCGGGGGAGCGGCGCCGAGCCCCGTCCCGTACGCGGACGTGGTGTGCGCCACCACGCACAAGGTGCTGCGCGGGCCGCGCGGCGGGATGCTGCTGTGCGGCGGGCGGCTCGGCGGCCGGATCGATCGGGCGGTGTTCCCGTTCACGCAGGGCGGCGCCCAGATGCACACCGTGGCCGCGAAGGCCGTCGCCTTCGGGGAGGCCGCGGCGCCGGAGTTCGCGACGTACGTCCGGCAGGTGGTGGCCAACGCCCGGGCGCTCGCCGCCGGGCTGGCCGGGCAGGGGCTGGCCGTCGCCACCGGTGGCACCGACACCCACCTGATCGTCGCGGACGTGACGGGACTCGGGCTGGACGGTGTCCGGGCGCGCGGCCGACTGGCGGCGGCCGGGATCGTCCTGGACGTCTGCGGACTGGGCCACGGCGCCGCCCGCGGACTGCGGCTGGGTACGGCGGCGGTCACCACCCAGGGGATGCGGGAGCCGGAGATGGCGCGGGTGGCGGCGCTCGTGGGCGCGGCGCTGCGCGGCGAGGGGGAGGCGGCGCGGCTCCGGGAGGCGGTCGCGGAACTGGCGCTCGCGTTTCCGCCGTATCCTGCGCTGGCGTGATCGTTTAGCGAGCGCTCGCAACCAGCAGGGGGTGGTGAACGTCTTCAACCGCATTCACGGATCCGGTCCGGACGCGAATATGGTGTGGGGCTGTGATGGCCGGCGAAATCCCTGGGGCAGCCCGTGCGTGAATACCTGCTGACGCTCTGCGTCACCGTGGCGGTCACCTACCTGCTCACGGGTCCGGTGCGGAAGTTCGCCATCGCGGCGGGCGCGATGCCGGAGATCCGGGCGCGTGACGTCCACCGCGAACCGACGCCGCGGCTGGGCGGGATCGCCATGTTCGGCGGGC
The DNA here is from genome assembly GCF_051386555.1 of Streptomyces sp. URMC 126. Classification (NCBI taxonomy): domain Bacteria; kingdom Bacillati; phylum Actinomycetota; class Actinomycetes; order Kitasatosporales; family Streptomycetaceae; genus Streptomyces; species Streptomyces sp. URMC 126. The sequence continues at coordinate 12,524 of NZ_JBPQTX010000059.1, read as the reverse complement.
TCTGCGCGGGGCTGCTGGTGGCCTCGCACCTGTCGAGCCTCAAGCACGTCTTCGAGACCTCGAACGAGCCGCGCGCGCTGCTCTCGGGCGCCGGGCTGATCTGGCTGCTCGGGGTGCTGGACGACAAGTGGGGCGTGGACGCCCTGGTGAAGCTCGGCGGGCAGATGATCGCCGCGGGTGTGATGGTGCTCCAGGGACTCACGATCCTCTGGCTGCCGGTGCCCGGTGTCGGCACGGTCGCGCTGACACCCATGCAGGGCACCCTGCTGACCGTCGCCCTCGTCGTGATCACCATCAACGCCGTGAACTTCGTCGACGGCCTCGACGGCCTCGCCTCGGGCATGGTCTGCCTGGCGGCGGCGGCGTTCTTCCTCTACGCGTACCGGCTCTGGTACGGGCACAACGTGGAGGCGGCGGCCCCGGCGACGCTGTTCGCGGCCGTCCTGATGGGCATGTGCCTGGGCTTCCTGCCGCACAACATGCACCCCGCCCGGATCTTCATGGGCGACTCCGGCTCGATGCTCATCGGGCTGGTGCTGGCCGCCGGGGCGATCTCCATCACCGGCCAGGTCGACCCCGACCTGCTGGGCTCCTTCACCGGTTCGGAGAAGGCGACCGTCCAGGCCACGGTGCCGATCTACATCCCGCTGCTGCTGCCGCTGACGATCATCGCGGTGCCGGTGGCCGACCTGCTGCTGGCGATCGTGCGCCGGACGTGGAACGGCCAGTCGCCGTTCGCGGCCGACCGCGGCCATCTGCACCACCGGCTGCTGGAGATCGGCCACTCGCACAGCCGGGCTGTGCTGATCATGTACTTCTGGTCGGCGCTGATCGCCTTCGGCACGGTGGCGTACTCGGTGAACTCGGCGGGCGGCGTCCTGCTGCTCATCGTCGCGCTGAGCGCAGTGGGCCTGGTGCTGCTGTTGATGCCGCGCTTCCGGCCGCGGGCGCCCCGGTGGGCCGAGCGCCTGGTGCCGCCCCGCTACCGCCGTCGCCGCACCCCCGTAGCGGCGGACGAGCGGACGGAGGGCCCGGCGGAGCGCGCGGTGCCGGGCGAGGCGCCCGTCGAGGAGCAGGAGCCGGTCCCGGCCGGGCTGCACGGCGCGACGGCCGTGGGGGACCGTTCGCGGTTCCGTCACGCGCGGGACATCAGCGGCCACCGCTGACCGGGCCGGGGAGCCTCACCGGAGCCCAGGGCATTAGCAGAGAACAAGCCGCTCGTCAGCATTACGACGGGCGGCTTGACTCTTGCGTGTGACAGGCGGCACACGATATAGGTAAAGACCTCATCAAATAGTTTGTGATACCGTTCACGAAACCCGTGGCAGAGCCGAAGGACCGTAGTGGAGCGCCCCCCGGCGGTTCCTTCGTCGCGAGGTCGCGCCCACACCCCGGGATACCCTCGTCCCCGACGAATCGTTGCTTCCGACTCCGCCGGAGAGACCCTTCATGCAGGCCAACGACGCCCGAACGCTACTTCAGTGCGCCGTCCCGACCGCAGTCGCGGGACTCGTCGCCGTCGGCGTCGGTTTCGCCGTCGCGGGCGGCAAGGGGGCCATCGGGGCCGCGGTGGGCATGCTCTTGGCGCTGGCCAGCATGTCCCTGGGGCTGTATCTGCTCCAGCGGACCGCCCGGCAGTGGCCGCAGATCTTCCAGATGATGGGCCTCGCGCTCTACGCCGCGCAGTGCCTGGTGATCGTGATTCTCCTCGGCGTCCTGAAGGGCACGACGCTCTTCAGCTTCAAGGCCTTCGCCTTCTCCGTGCTCGCCGCGACCCTGGTGTGGGTCGCCGCACAGCTGCGCGCCCACCTGAAGATGAAGATCCTGTACGTCGATCCGGAGGCCGCCGCCGACGCGAAGAAGCCCGCGCCGGCGGAGTCTCCGTCATGACAGGTAGGGCCGGGATAAGCGTCCATGTGCTCACCTGCTATCGTCCGGTGCCATCTGAGGTGCAGCGGACGCAGACGGCCGAAGCCCCGCTTCCGGCGGGAGCGAACCGGCGGTCCGCGCAGCTGATGCCCGCGATGGCTCCCGGCCGCCGGCCGACCTGCCGCACCCCTAACCGTAAGACCAGTCCAGTGCCGTTCCGTGGCTGCTTGCCGCGCCGACACAACGAGGTTGCCGTACCTATGCGCCACGCTGAAGGAGCTCGCGGTGAGTGCTGACCAAATGCTCGCCTTCGAGACCGATTGCCACATCTTCGACGGGTGCGGCTTCCCGACCCCAGGGCTCCACTCCTTCGTGTTCGAGCCGCTGTTCACCGTCGGCGGTATCGAGGTCAACAAGCCGATGCTGCTGGCCGTCCTGAGCTCGGTCGTCGTGATCGTGTTCCTCTGGGCCGCTTTCGGCCGGGCCAAGCTGGTCCCCGGAAAGCTCCAGATGGTCGGTGAGGCGGGCTACGACTTCATCCGCAAGGGGATCGTCTACGAGGCCCTGGGGAAGAAGGAGGGCGAGAAGTACGTCCCCCTCATGGTCTCGCTGTTCTTCTTCATCTGGATGATGAACCTCTGGTCGATCATCCCGGTCGCCCAGTTCCCGGTGACGTCGATCATCGCCTACCCGGCGGGTCTGGCACTGCTGGTCTACCTGATCTGGGTGCCGCTGACGTTCAAGCGACACGGCTTCATCGGCGGCATCAAGAACATCACCGGCTACAACAAGGACCTCGGCTGGGTTCTTCCGCTGGTCATGGTTCTGGAGCTGTTCTCCAACCTGCTGATCCGTCCCTTCACCCACGCGGTGCGGCTCTTCGCCAACATGTTCGCGGGCCACGTGCTGCTGCTGATCTTCACGATCGCCAGCTGGTACCTGCTGAACGGGATCGGCATCGCCTACGCCGGCGTCTCGTTCGTGATGGTCATCCTGCTGACCGCCTTCGAGATGTTCATCCAGGCCCTTCAGGCGTACGTCTTCGTCCTCCTGGCCTGCTCGTACATTCAGGGCGCTCTCGCCGAGCACCACTGAGCAGACCCACCCCCAGACCCCCAGACGTCCGGTGGCCAACCCCCACCGGTCCGTGAAAGAGAAGGAAGTAACGGCATGTCCGCTGCTCTCGAAATGGTCAACCTCGCCGCCGGTGCCAAGGAGAACCTCGTCGGCAACGTCGCGTCGGTCGGCTACGGCCTGGCCGCCATCGGCCCCGGCGTCGGCGTCGGCATCATCTTCGGTAACGGCACCCAGGCCCTCGCCCGTCAGCCCGAGGCGGCCGGCCTGATCCGCGCCAACCAGATCCTCGGCTTCGTCCTCTGTGAGGCGCTCGCCCTCATCGGCCTCGTCATGGGCTTCGTCTACAGCTGATCCGTAGACGGCCACTCATTACGCGACGAAAGGCACTGATGTGATCGCCCTGGTACAGCTGGCATCGGAGGAGACGGAACCCGCGTTCCTGCCCCCGCTGCCCGAGCTCGTCATCGGCACGCTGGCCTTCCTCATCGTCGTCCTCTACCTCGGCAAGAAGCTCCTCCCGAACCTGAACAAGGTCCTGGACGAGCGCCGGGCCGCCATCGAGGGCGGGCTGGAGAAGGCCAAGGCCGCCCAGGACGAGGCTCAGCAGGTCCTCGACGATTACCGGGCACAGCTCGCGGAGGCCCGCAACGAGGCCGCCCGGCTGCGCCAGGACGCGCAGGAGCACGGCGCCGCGATGGTCGCCGAGATGCGGACCGAGGGCGAGCGCCAGCGCGACGAGATCGTCGCCGCCGGTCACGCCCAGGTCGAGGCCGACCGTCAGGCCGCCGCGGCCTCGCTCCGCCAGGACGTCGGCAAGCTGGCCATCGACCTGGCCGACCGGATCGTCGGCGAGTCCATGAAGGACGCCGCCCGACAGGAGCGCACCATCGACCGGTTCCTCGACGCGCTCGAGGCCAAGCCGGCCGACACGACGAAGGCTGAGGTCACGCGATGAACGGAGCGAGCCGCGAGGCCCTTGCCTCGGCACGCGAAAACCTCAACGCGCTGGCGGACAGCGCCTCGGTCGACGCCGCGAAGCTGGCCGAGGACCTTGCCTCCGTCACCGCGCTGTTCGACCGCGAGGTCTCGCTGCGCCGGGTCCTCACCGACCCGGCGCAGCCCGGCGAGGCCAAGGCCGAGCTGGCCGGGCGCCTGCTCGGCGGGCAGGTCGGCGCCGACTGCGCCGACCTGGTGACCGGCATGGTCCGCTCCCGCTGGTCGTCCTCGCGCGACCTGGTCGACGCCCTGGAGGAGCTGGCCGCGTCGGCCGACCTGGCCGCCGCCCAGCGGGCCGGCCGGCTGGACGACGTCGAGGACGAGGTGTTCCGCTTCGGCCGGATCGTCGAGTCCAACCCCGGTCTGCGCGCCGCGCTGACCGACAAGGTCGCCGACCGCTCCGCCAAGGCCGAACTGCTGCGACGCCTGCTGGGCGGCCGGGCCAACCCGGTCACCGAGCGGCTCGTCGTCCGCCTGGTCACCGCGCCGCGAGGCCGTAGCCTGGAGGCGGGGCTCACCGCCCTCTCCAAGCTGGCCGCCGACCGCCGCGGCCGCGTCGTCGCGGAGGTCACTTCCGCGGTGCCGCTGAACGACCGGCAGAAGCAGCGGCTCGGCGACGCGCTCGCCCGGCTGTACGGGAAGAACGTCCACCTCAACCTGGACGTCGACCCGGAGGTCATCGGTGGCATCGAGGTGCGCATCGGCGACGAGGTCATCAGCGGGACCATCGCCGACCGCCTCGCGGAGGCGGGCCGGCACCTGGCCGGCTGACGCCGGCCGGGCTGGCGGCTGACCAGCCACCAACTCAAGAGCATGACTGACGGCCCGAGTTGGGCCGACGGTGTCCCGCGGGGCAACACCCGCGGGAGAGAAATACTTCGGGCCCAACAAGGAGAGCAGGGAACCCAGATGGCGGAGCTCACGATCCGGCCGGAGGAGATCCGGGACGCGCTGGAGAACTTTGTCCAGGCGTACAAGCCGGACGCGGCCTCGCGCGAGGAGGTCGGTACGGTCAGCCTTGCCGGCGACGGCATCGCGAAGGTCGAGGGTCTTCCCTCGGCCATGGCGAACGAGCTGCTGAAGTTCGAGGACGGCACCCTCGGCCTCGCCCTCAACCTTGAGGAGCGCGAGATCGGTGCGATCGTCCTCGGCGAGTTCAGCGGCATCGAGGAGGGCCAGCCGGTGCAGCGCACCGGCGAGGTGCTCTCCGTGGGTGTGGGCGAGGGCTACCTCGGCCGCGTCGTCGACCCGCTGGGCAACCCGATCGACGGCCTCGGCGAGATCAAGACGGAGGGCCGCCGCGCCCTCGAACTGCAGGCCCCCGGCGTCATGGTCCGCAAGTCGGTCCACGAGCCCATGGAGACCGGCTACAAGGCCGTCGACGCCATGACCCCGATCGGCCGCGGTCAGCGTCAGCTGATCATCGGTGACCGCCAGACCGGCAAGACCGCCCTGGCGATCGACACGATCATCAACCAGCGTGCCAACTGGCGCACCGGCGACCCGAAGAAGCAGGTCCGCTGCATCTACGTCGCCATCGGTCAGAAGGGCTCCACCATCGCGTCCGTCCGCGGCGCGCTGGAGGAGGCCGGCGCCCTGGAGTACACGACGATCGTCGCCGCCCCGGCGTCCGACCCGGCCGGCTTCAAGTACCTCGCGCCGTACACCGGCTCCGCCATCGGCCAGCACTGGATGTACCAGGGCAAGCACGTCCTGATCGTCTTCGACGACCTGTCGAAGCAGGCCGACGCCTACCGTGCCGTCTCCCTGCTGCTGCGCCGCCCGCCGGGCCGTGAGGCCTACCCGGGTGACGTCTTCTACCTGCACTCCCGTCTGCTGGAGCGCTGCGCCAAGCTCTCCGACGACATGGGCGCCGGTTCGATGACCGGTCTCCCGATCGTCGAGACCAAGGCCAACGACGTCTCGGCGTTCATCCCGACCAACGTCATCTCCATCACCGACGGCCAGTGCTTCCTGGAGTCCGACCTGTTCAACGCCGGTCAGCGCCCGGCCCTGAACGTCGGTATCTCGGTCTCCCGTGTCGGTGGCTCCGCCCAGCACAAGGCCATGCGCCAGGTGTCCGGCCGCCTCCGTGTGGACCTCGCCCAGTTCCGTGAGCTGGAGGCGTTCGCCGCCTTCGGTTCCGACCTGGACGCGGCCTCCAAGGCGTCCCTGGAGCGCGGCAAGCGCATGGTCGAGCTGCTGAAGCAGACCCAGTACGCGCCGTTCGCCACCGAGGACCAGGTCGTCTCCATCTGGGCCGGCACCACGGGCAAGATGGACGACGTCCCGGTCGAGGACATCCGCCGCTTCGAGCGCGAGCTGCTGGACTACCTGCACCAGGCCCACAAGGGTCTGATGACCAGCATCGTCGAGGGCGGCAAGATGTCCGACGACACGCTGCAGGCCCTCGGCGACGCCATCGCCTCCTTCAAGCAGCAGTTCCAGACCGCGGACGGCAAGCTGCTGGGCGAGGGCTGAGCATGGGTGCCCAGCTGCGGGTCTACAAGAGGCGGATCAAGTCCGTCTCCGCGACCAAAAAGATCACCAAGGCGATGGAGATGATCGCCGCCTCGCGCATCGTCAAGGCACAGCGCCAGGTGGACGCGTCCACTCCGTACGCCAGTGAGCTCACCCGTGCGGTGACGGCGGTCGCGAGCGGGTCGAACAGCAAGCACCCGCTCGTCACCGAGGCGGAGCAGCCGGCCCGTGCCGCGGTGCTGATCGTCACCGCCGACCGCGGTCAGGCCGGCGCCTACTCGGCCAACGCCATCAAGGCGGCGGACGTGCTCACCGAGCGGCTGCGCTCGGAGGGCAAGGAGGTCGTCCACTACATCGTGGGCCGCAAGGGCGTGTCGTACTACGCCTTCCGCGAGCGTCCGGTCGTGGACTCGTGGACGGGCTTCAGCGACCGGCCGACCTACGCCGACGCCAAGCGGGTCGCCGACCCGCTGATCGAGGCGGTCCTCACCGACACGGCCGAGGGCGGCGTGGACGAGCTCCACATCGTCTTCACCGAGTTCGTGTCGATGATGACGCAGTCCCCGGTCGACCGACGGCTGCTGCCCGTGCGGCTGGAGACGTCGGAGGACGAGGCGGAGGCCGCGAAGGACAAGATCGCGCCCCTCTACGAGTTCGAGCCCTCCACGGAGGACGTGCTCGACGCGTTGCTTCCGCGGTACGTCGAGTCGCGGGTCTACAACGCCCTGCTGCAGTCCGCCGCTTCCGAGCTGGCGGCCCGCCGCCGGGCGATGAAGGCGGCGACCGACAACGCCGAGGAAGTCATCAAGTCGGTGACCCGGCTTGCCAACGCGGCCCGACAGGCCGCAATCACCCAGGAAATCAGCGAGATCGTCGGAGGCGCGAGCGCCCTGGCCGACGCGACCGCGGGGAGTGACCGATAAATGACCACCACTGTTGAGACGGCCGCCGCGACGGGCCGCGTCGCCCGGGTCATCGGCCCGGTCGTCGACGTGGAGTTCCCCGTCGACGCGATGCCGGAGATCTACAACGCCCTGACCGTCGAGGTCCTCGACCCGGCCGAGGCCGGCAAGAAGAAGACCCTGACGCTCGAGGTCGCGCAGCACCTCGGTGAGGGCCTGGTGCGCGCCATCTCCATGGAGCCCACCGACGGCCTGGTCCGCCAGGCGCCCGTGACCGACACCGGCAACGGCATCACCGTGCCCGTCGGTGACGTCACCAAGGGCCGGGTGTTCAACACCCTGGGCCGCATCCTGAACGAGCCCGAGGCCGAGTCCGAGGTCACCGAGCGCTGGTCCATCCACCGCAAGGCCCCGGCGTTCGACCAGCTCGAGTCGAAGACCGAGATGTTCGAGACGGGTCTGAAGGTCGTCGACCTGCTGACCCCGTACGTCAAGGGCGGCAAGATCGGTCTGTTCGGTGGCGCCGGTGTCGGCAAGACCGTTCTGATCCAGGAAATGATCATGCGTGTGGCCAAGCTGCACGATGGTGTTTCCGTGTTCGCCGGTGTCGGTGAGCGCACCCGTGAGGGCAACGACCTCATCCAGGAAATGGAAGAGTCGGGCGTTCTGGACAAGACCGCGCTGGTCTTCGGCCAGATGGACGAGCCCCCGGGCACCCGTCTCCGCGTCGCGCTGGCCGGTCTGACCATGGCGGAGTACTTCCGCGATGTGCAGAAGCAGGACGTGCTGTTCTTCATCGACAACATCTTCCGCTTCACCCAGGCCGGTTCCGAGGTCTCGACCCTGCTCGGCCGCATGCCCTCCGCGGTGGGCTACCAGCCGAACCTGGCCGACGAGATGGGCCTCCTCCAGGAGCGCATCACCTCGACCCGCGGTCACTCGATCACCTCCATGCAGGCGATCTACGTCCCCGCGGACGACCTGACCGACCCGGCCCCGGCCACCACCTTCGCCCACCTCGACGCGACGACGGTGCTCTCCCGTCCGATCTCCGAGAAGGGCATCTACCCGGCCGTGGACCCGCTGGACTCCACGTCCCGCATCCTGGACCCGCGCTACATCTCGCAGGACCACTACGAGACGGCCTCGCGCGTCAAGGGGATCCTGCAGAAGTACAAGGACCTCCAGGACATCATCGCGATCCTCGGTATCGACGAGCTGGGCGAAGAGGACAAGCTGGTCGTCCACCGCGCCCGTCGCGTCGAGCGCTTCCTGTCGCAGAACACCCACGCGGCGAAGCAGTTCACCGGTGTCGAGGGCTCGGACGTTCCGCTGGACGAGTCCATCGCCGCGTTCAACGCGATCTGCGACGGTGAGTACGACCACTTCCCCGAGCAGGCCTTCTTCATGTGCGGTGGTCTCGAGGACCTCAAGAAGAACGCCAAGGAGCTGGGCGTCTCCTGAGCATCGTGATGCTCGCGGTCCGGGGGCGGGGCACTCCCGCCCCCGGACCGTACGTCCCCTATTCTTTGACCCAACACCCGCCGCGCCCGGCGGGTGGAGACCCGAGGAGCCACGTTGGCTGCTGAGCTGCACGTCGAGCTGGTCGCGGCGGACCGAAGCGTCTGGTCCGGCGAGGCCACTCTGGTCATCGCGCGTACCACATCGGGTGACATCGGCGTCATGCCCGGCCACCAGCCGCTGCTCGGTGTGCTGGAGTCCGGCCCGGTGACCATCAGGACCGCCGGCGGCGGCACCGTCGTCGCCGCGGTGCACGGCGGTTTCCTGTCGTTCGCGGACGACAAGCTGTCGCTGCTGGCGGAGATCGCCGAGCTGGCGGACGAGATCGACGTCACCCGTGCGGAGCGGGCTCTGGAGCGGGCCAAGGCTGAGGCCGACGCCGCCGCCGAGCGTCGCGCGGATGTCCGGCTGCGTGCGGTCGCGGGCCCTCACTAGCCCACGACCTCACTGAAGTACGTCCCTCAGCCGCGGACCGCCTGGAACAATCCAGGCCGGTCCGCGGCTGAGGCAATACAGGTGCGGTTGCTCTAGATGATGCGAGGAGGTCGGTGGTGATGGTCCTCGCTCTGCTCGTGAGCGGCATCGTCGTTCTGCTGGTACTGCTGGGACTCTTCGTCTTCGGGCTGCGCAGACGGCTCATCCAGCGGTCGGGGGGCACCTTCGACTGCAGCCTGCGCTGGGACGTCGCCGAGCCGGCCGCCGCGGACCCCCAGGGCAAGGGGTGGGTGTACGGCGTCTCGCGGTACAGCGGTGACCGGATCGAGTGGTTTCGGGTCTTCTCGTACGCGTATCGCCCGCGGCGGGTTCTGGAGCGGGACGCGATCGAGGTTCTGGAGCGGCGCGCTCCTCATGGGGATGAGGAGTTGGCCCTGTTGTCGGACGCGGTCGTGCTTCGGTGCTCTCTGCGGGGGACGCTGCTCGAGTTGGCCATGAGCGAGGACGCTCTCACCGGGTTCCTGGCTTGGCTGGAGGCGGCGCCTCCTGGGCAGCGGGTGAATGTGGCGTAGGGGGGTGTGCCCCGGTCCCGCCCTTTCGCCGTTTCCTGGGGCTGCGCCCCAGACCCCGCTTGTCGCGGCTTCGCCGCTCGTCCTCAAACGCCGGACGGGCTGGATTGTGCCTGAGGTGGCACTTTCAGCCCGTCCGGCGTTTGAGGACAACCGCGCGGAGCGCGGTTTCAGGGGGCCCGGGGCCCGCCCCGAAGAAACGGTGAAAGGGCGGGACCGGGGCCTCCGACCGCGTCAGCGGAGACCGTTGTCCAGGGCGGTCATCAGTGTGCCGCTGTCACCGGACATCTCCCAGACCATGGCTCCGCCAAGCTTCTTCGACTTGAGCCAAGCCGTCTTCTTCCCGATCGACCAGGCGTCGTCGAACGTCCACCACTGCCCGTTGTCGCCGGTGTAGCCGTACGTCGCCACCGACGTCTCGTCGTGGTAGATCTTCAGGTTCGGTACCGAGGCCAGCAGGTTGTCGTAGCCGCGGGTGCCGGACTCCTCGGGGAACTGGCCGGGGGCGGCGCCGTTGGCCTTCTGCCAGACGCCGTGCACGCCGCCGTCGGCGACCTGCTGCCAGCCGCGGCCGTAGAAGGCCAGGCCGAGGACGAGCTTGCGGGAGTCGACACCGGCGTCGAGGTAGGTCTGGACGGTCTTCTCGACGCTGAACTTCGTGGTGTACGGGTCCTTGGCGTCCGGGTACAGGTTGCCCTGGTGGCCGGTGAGGTTGGGCTCCCAGCTGTTGTCGCTGCCGGCGCCGTGGAAGTCGTACCCCTGGACGTTGGCGAAGTCCATGTAGTCGAACACGCTGGGCGTGCCGTCCTTGGTGGTGATGTCCCAGCCCGCCTCGATCTTGCCGGGGTCGGCCGGGGTGAAGGCGGTGAGCTGGTACTTCTTGCCGTCGGCCGCGCCCTGCGCGTCGAGCTGCCGGCGGAACTCGGCGAAGAGGAGGGTGTTGTTGGCCTTGTCCTCCTTGGAGATGTGGTTGCCGGCGTGGCCCTCTGAGCCGGGCCACTCCCAGTCGATGTCGAAGCCGTCGAAGATCCCGGCCGCGACGCCGTTGCCGCCGCGTCCGTTGGTGACGGGCAGGTTGCCCTTGATGTACATGTCGATGCAGGACTTCACGAACTTCTGCCGGGAGGCGTCGGTCTTGGCGACGTCGGAGAAGTACTTGCTGTACGTCCAGCCGCCGATCGACATCATCACCTTGAGCTTCGGGTGCTTGGCCTTGAGCTGCTTCAGCTGGTTGAAGTTGCCGGCCAGCGGCTGGTCCCAGCTGTCCTGGGTGCCGTTGACGGACTCGCCGGAGCTGAAGCCCTTCTCGTAGTCGGCCCAGGAGTCACCGGCGCCGTCGCCCTGGTTGGGGTCCTGCGGGTTGGAGCCGGTGGCCTTGGTGACGCCGTTGAGGCAGGTGAGGTTGTTCGGATCGATGTTGCTGAAGGCGTAGTTGATGTGGGTGAGCTTGGCGGCGGCGCCCGTGGTGTCGAGGGACTTCACGGTGTAGCCGCGGCCGTAGATGCCCCACTGGGCGAAGTACCCGGCCTTGACCATGTCGCCGGTGGGCTGGGTGCCGCCGCCGGTGGTGCGTACGGTCAGCGGCGGGCTGGCCGGGCCGGTCTGGCCGGCGCTGTCCCGGGCGACGACGGTGTAGGTGTAGTCGGTCCCGGGCTGGAGGCCGGTGTCGGTGTACGCCAGTTTGGCGACCGTCGCGACCTTGGACGTGCCGCGGTAGACGTCGTACTCCTTGACGCCCTTGTCGGACGTCGCGGCCGCCCACTTCAGGGCGACGGACGTGTCGGTGATCGAGGTGGCCTGGGGGGTGCCGGGGGCGGACGGGGGCTGGTCCGAACCGCCCTTCGTGGTGCGGAAGGTGGCGGCGGGGCTCGCGGGGCCCGTCTTGCCGTCCAGGTTGCGGGCCACCACGGTGTAGGAGTACTCGGTGTCCGCCGTCAGGCCGGTGTCGGTGTAGGCGAGCTTGGCGACCGTCGCGACCTTGGACGTGCCGCGATAGACGTCGTACTCCTTGATGCCCTTGGCGTCGGTGGCGGCGGCCCACTTCAGCCCGATGCTGGTGGCGGTGACGCCGGTGGACTCCGGCTTGCCGGGCGCGCTGGGCGGGGTGTCGGTGGACGAGCCGTCGCAGGCGCCGCCGTTGAGCTTGCAGCCGTCCGGGGCGCCGGAGCCGGTGGCGACGAATCCGAAGGAGACGCTGCCGCCGGGCGGTATGGAGCCGTTGTACTCCCGGTTCTTGGCCGTGTAGTGCGTGCCCGAGCCGGTGATCAGGGCGTCCCAGTAGGCGCCGACGCCGGTGCCGGAGGGGAGGTCCCACTCGACGGTCCAGCCGTCGATGGCGGTCGTACCGGTGTTCTTGACGGTCCACTGGCCCTGGTAGCCGGAGCCCCAGTCGCCGGTCTTGGCGAACGTCGCGGTGGCGGAGGCCGCCTTGACGGGCTTGCCGGCCGTGGCCGTCGCCGGGTGGGCCGCGGTGCCCGCGGAACTCGCCGGCGTCGCGAAGCCGACGAGGGCCGCGGCCGGGAGGAGCAGCGCGGCGAGCGCGGCCGTCGCACGGCTGAAGGGACGTGTGTGAGGGGAGATGGGGGAGTGGTTTCGGTGATGTCGAGAGGGCTCTGTTGACAAGAGAGTGCTCCTCGAAGAGGTCAGGAGATGTGGGGGGTGCTGTGGGGCTGTC
>NZ_JBPQTX010000058.1:0-29018 GCF_051386555.1 Streptomyces sp. URMC 126 | reverse complement strand
CCGCACAACCCCCTACTCCCCCACGACCCACCTCACAGACCGAGATAGAACCGCACGGTGGTGCCGTCGTCCCCGGTGTGCAGCCGGACGAGGTCCGACACGTAGTGGACCAGCATCAGCCCGCGCCCGCCGAGTTGCCCCGGCTCCGGCGGCCTGCGCCCGGCGAGGGGGTCGGTCAGCCGTCCGGCGTCGCGGACCTCGCACACGACGTGTCCCGCTTCGGACCAGACCGCCAGCGTCCCCCGGCCACCGCCGTGGATCACACTGTTGGTCGTCAACTCCGCGACGGCCAGCTCGGCGTCCATCAGCCGCCCGCCCGTCAGCCCGCACCGCGCCGCCTCACCGACGGCGAACGTCCGGACGGCGGGAAGCTCGTCGGCGCCGAAGGAGAACACCGCGGCGTGCGGCGCGGCGGGGAGCGCCTCGTTGTACCGGGCGACGACCGCCTCCCAGTCGTAGACGTCACTGACCCGGGTACGGCCGCCGCTGATGACGGTGGGGTGGGTGATCCGCGCGTCGGCGAGTACGTCCTCGTCGAGCCGCGCCTCGTCGTAGGGGCACAGGATCGTCACCGCCCGGCCCGCGAACGCGGCGTTGATCAGCGCCTCGTGCTGCGCGCACGCCGGGTACTCCACGGCGCTGCGGCCCGCCCAGATCGGCTCGCCGATGATCCGCACCCGCCCGGTGGGGTGGGCGTCGGCGAACCCGCGCAGCACGCGCGGGATGATCCGGCCCGGGTTGCGCCCGGCCTCGGTCATGTCCAGGAACAGCAGGCCCTCACCGTCCGCTCCCAGCCCCGTCCGGATCAGCTCCAGGTTGGGCCCGGGCACGGCCACGGCCACCGGTTCGCCGGCGGCCAGCCCCTCCCGCACGAAGGAGAGCGTCTGCTCCGTGTACTCCTCCTCGGTGCGGTAGAACAGCGCCGGGTGCTCGAACGCCTCGTCGACGGCCGCCGTGCTCATCGCGGTACCACCTCGATCCGCCGCAGTCCCGGCCAGAACATCTCCAGCACCCGCGGCACGTGCGGCGGCGGGTGTTCCACCACGATTCTCCCGGCGGGCAGGCGCAGGGCGGTGACCGCGAGTGCCGTCACGCCGGCCACGTCGAGGAACTCCGCCTCCGACAACTCCACGTACGACACGTCCCCGTGCCGCCGGGCGAGCTCGCCCAGGGCCGCTTCCCAGGACGGCCGGGTGAGCACGCTGATCTCACCGCTGGCGCGTATCCCGGGACGGCCGGGCAACGGGCCCACCTCCAGCACGGCCCGCGCGGGCCCCGCCCGGCCACCGGCTCCGCCCACCGCGTGTGGGGTCTCCACCCTCGGTCTCCTTACGACGTCCGCCGGCCGTTTGCCGTCCCCCGGCCCCGACACGGCGCGGGCGGAGGGGTAGGTCCCCTCTGGCAGGGAGTCTACGCAGCGGCCGGCCGGACGGAACGGCCGCCCCGATCCGGGCAAAGGACGCCGAACGAACGGCTGCCCGAGCACGCGGCGCGAGAAACCCGGCGGCACGAGGCGGAACGGCCTGCGGAAGCCGTGGCGGACACCGACAAAGAAGAGGCGGAACGAACCATCCCGCCGGAGAACGAACCACCCCGGCGAGGGAAGGCGAGACCCGGGACGCAGCCCGGCATACGATCACACCGTCCCCGCCCCCCCAAAGGAGTGCCCTTCCGGTGAACGCCGTCGTCCCCTTCCCCCGTGCCGTCGGCGGTCCGCTGCCGGTGGAGTGCCTGTCCCGCGTCGAGGACGGCGAGGGGCTGCACGCCCTGCTGTGGCGCGCGGGTCCCGGGTGGCGGATGATCAGCAGCGCGGTGCTCGGCGGAGGCGTGGGCGAGCGTTCCTGGGTCCTCAACGCACAGGTCCCCCACGGCTACCGGCGGACCGACCCGGACCGCCACCTCGCCGCCCTGGCCGCCGCCGCGGGCGTGCGCGGGCCCGGCGTCGGGCTGGTCACGGCCGCCGACGTCCGGTCCTACGGCCGGGCGCACGACGGCGGGGCCGAGGCCGTGGTCACCGCCGGGCTCGGGGTACGGGGCTGGGCCGCCTCGCCCGCCGCCGGCACGACCACCGCGCCCGCACCGGGCACCGTCAACATCGTCCTCGCCGTCCCGGTGCCGCTGACCGACGCGGCGCTGGTCAACGCGGTGGCGACGGCCACCGAGACCAAGGTCCAGGCCCTCCTCGACGCCGGCTTCGCCTGCTCCGGCACCCCCACGGACGCGGTCTGCGTCGCCGCACGCACCCCGCTCCCCGGCGAGGAGCCCCACGCCTTCGCCGGCCCCCGCTCCCTCTGGGGCGCCCGCCTCGCCCGAGCCGTACACGCGGCCGTCCGCGGCGCCGCGGGGACGCCCTGACCCCTGCGCACGCACGACGCGCACCCGACAAAGGCGGTGCGGATGATGTCGGGTGGACGGGACCGGTGCCCCCGCACGATGAGGGCATGGATGACTCGACCTTGGTATCCCGCTTCCTCCGCGACGGCTTCGTGAAGCTGGAGGGCGCCGTCGCGCCCCGCGTCGCCGCCGACTGCGCGCGGCTGCTGTGGCGGGAGACGGGCTGCGACCCGGACGATCCGGCGACGTGGACGCGGCCCGTGCACTGGGTGCCCGGCATGGGGCAGGGGCCGTTCGCCGCCGCACCCAACTCTCCGGCGCTGCACCGCGCGTACGACCTGCTCGTCGGCGCGGGGCGCTGGGAGCCGCGCTACTCGCTCGGCACGTTCCCGCTGCGCTTCCCCCACGAGGAGGAACCGGACGACGCGGGCTGGCACATCGAGGGCAGTTACCTGCCGGAGGGCGAGACCTGGTACTTCACCAATCTGCGCTCCCGGGGCCGGGCCTTGCTGATGCTGTTCCTGTTCAGCGAGGTCGGGGCGGAGGACGCCCCGACCCGGATCCGGGTCGGCTCGCACCTCGACGTGCCGAAGGTGCTGGAGAAGTACGGGGAGGACGGAGCGAGCGGACTGGCCCTCGCGCCCGAGCTGGTGGCGGCCTCCGAGCACCGGCCCGTGGCCCTGGCCACCGGATCCCCTGGTGACGTCTTCCTGTGTCACCCGTTCCTGGTGCACTCGGCGCAACCACACCACGGCACGCGACCGCGCTTCATGGCCCAGCCTCCTTTGCTGCCGGCCGAGCCGTACGAACCGGAACGGGCCGACGGCGCGTACTCCCCCGTGGAGCTGGCGATCCGCCGGGGCTTGGGGCTGGACACGGCGGCGGCCGACCGCCATTGACGCACACGGCGGCCACGGGCTACGGGGTACGCCTGGGCGCGACATCCAGCCCGTCTGGGGGGGAGTTTGAGGACAACCGCGCTGAGCGCGGTTTCGGGGTGCGGGGGCTTGCCCCCGCGAAAAACGGTGATGCCCCCGCTCTCCACGACACACCGCCTGACCGGCGGAGCGAGGGGCACCGGACACCGGACGCCGGACGACGAGCGATGGGCGAGGCGCTCGGCACGACCCCGCCCATCACCCCCAAGCGGCCGTCCTCAGACGAGCTCCGGCTGCGGCTCCGGCCTGGGTGCCGGGGTGGCCTTCGGCTCCCAGCACCTGGTGGTGCGTACGTAGCCGTAGATCACCGAGACCATCGCCAGGACGAGGAGCGGTCCGGCGAACCACGCGTGCTCCGCCATCCACATCGGCAGGTAGCGGTAGGCCACCAGGTACGCGACGAAGACCGTCGTACCGTGGGCGACGAACCGGATGCCCGACCGGTCCCAGCCGCGGTCGAACTGGCGCAGGGCCGCCTCGATCGTGAGCGTGAACACGACGCCGGCGATGATGTCCGTGCCGTAGTGGTAGCCGAAGCCCAGCGTCGCGCCGAGGGTGGCGACGAGCCAGAAGACGCCCGCGAACCGCAGGAGCCACGGGCCCTTGCGGGAGTGGATGAAGATCGCGGTGGCCCATGCCGTGTGCAGGCTGGGCATGCAGTTGCGCGGGGTGGTGTCGTTGAACGGCATCCCGTGCGGGATGTCGACCGGTGGCGGTGTGTTCGGCCAGAGGTCGGCCACCGCCCAGTGTCCGCCGTCGGCACCGTAGGCGAAGATCGGTCCGACCACCGGGAAGAGCATGTAGATGCCCGGTCCGAGGAGGCCGATCACCAGGAAGGTGCGCACCAGGTGGTGGCGCGGGAAGCGGCGCTCGGCCGCCACGTGCCGCAGCTGGTACAGCGCGACGACGACCGCGGCGACCGCGAGCTGGATGTAGACCCAGTCCAGGACGTGCTCGCCGACCGGGCCGGTCGCCTCGACGATCCGGCCCGCGACCCAGGACGGGTCGCCCAGCGCGTGATCGGCGACCGCCACGTACTGGTCGAGCACGGTGGGACGGGTCTTCGACGTGATCAGCAGCCAGGTATCACCGGTCTTGCGGCCGGCCACCAGCAGCAGACCCAGCCCGACGCCCTTCAGCAGCAGGGTGCGTTCCGGTCCGGTGCGGCGCGTGAGGGCGATGACCGCGCAGCCCAGGATCACCCAGAGCGCGCCGTTGCCGAAGGCGTGGCCGTGGCCCGACTCCACCTGGGCGTCGACCGCCCACCGCACCAGGATGAAGACGAGGTCGATGCCGACCGCGGCACCGATGGCGATGAGCCGCTGCCGCCAGGTGAGCACCACCATCATCAGGGCCATGCTGCCGTACAGCAGCGGCCCGGATTTGGGAGCGAAGATCACCTCTTTCGCCTGGTTGGTGATCGGCCCGGGAAGCCCGTAGCCACGTGCGGCGATCTCCAGGGCGATAAGGAATCCCAGAGCCACCACACCCGCCGTGGCCCACAGGATCGCCCGCGGTCGACGCAGAGCGGAAAGCGCGTTTATGCCTTTTATTCGCGATGCCATAAATATCAATTGATCGGCTGATGTGTTGTTCCGTGGACGAGGTCGCTCTGGGCGCTGGACAGCGTGGCTTTCCGGTCGAGGGCGGGTGTTCGGGGTGATCGTTCGTCACGGCGATCGCCGTAAGTTCGAACATGCTAGCGGAGCGCCCTTCGCGGGGCGGGGCCCTCCGGCCACGATGACACGGAGACCGGCCGACCCCCGCGCCCACCCGTCAACACGGACGCCCATCCGCCTCGCCGCGACCCCACACCGCCGGAACATCAAAAGACCGCCCCTCGCGTCTCCGGGGAAACGGACTCCGACCTGTGAATTCCGCCGATCGAGACGCCGAGGTTCGAACCCACGCCCCCACCCCCCATCAAGCGACAGAACACCGCAAGACCGACATTCAGGACCAAACGGCCTGGCGGTTCGTTCGCTTCCGCTCGCCTTGTCCGGTCACGGACGCACGCGCGATCTCAAGCGGCCCCCGCCGACCCCCATCGGGACACAGTCGGGCTGGCAACAAGATCAGCGTAGGGCCGGACAGAGGCCGCGTTCCGTGGCAACGGCACCTTGGGCTCACTCACCCACCCCGCCGGAGCCCCGCGCGGCAACGATGACTCGGACTGACATCCGGAGGGGCAAAGACGACCGGCCGTGTAGAAGTAGAAGTCGTACGACCGGCAGGGCCGCACGACTACCACCCCGGCACTGACACCACGAGCCGTAACCGGGGGGCACATCACACGCTTACTGGCGGTGTGTCACAGCAGACGCGCCAGGGCCGACTCGGACGGGCTCCCGGCCATCGCCTGGTACACGGTGATCACTTGCTGCTCGGCCCCACCGATGGTGAGCGCCTGCCTTCGCAGAGCCAGGCTCCCGACGACCGGGTGCGCGAAGTGCTTGAGTTCGTCACGGGCGGGACGCGTCTCGTGCCGCGCCCACATACGGCGGAACTCCTCGTCCGCCTCCAGCTCGGCGACCAGGCGGACGGTCCTGGGGTCGCGCGGGTCGGCTTCGGCGCGCAGGGCGGCGGCGGTCCGCGCGGCCACCTCCGCCCAGTCGGGGAAGAGCCGGCGGGACGCCGGGTCGAGGAACACCGCCCGGGCCAAGTTGCTCCCGGGCTCGTACATCGGGGCGAGCGCGCGGGCCCGCTCGTTGGCCGCCAGTACGTCGAAGCACCGGTCGCGCACGTACGCGGGGCGGTCCGCCCACGCGTCGAGCAGCCGGTGCACGTCCGCGGAGACCTCGGTCCGCGGCGGCGGCACGGGGGCGGGGGCGGCCAGGGCGTGCAGGTGGGCGGAGGCGTCGGCGTCCAGCCCCAGCGCCCGCGCGAGGGAGCGCAGCACCTGGGGTGAGGGGTGCCGGTCGACGCCCTGTTCGAGCCGGACGAGGTACGGCTCGCTGATGCCGGCGAGCCGGGCCAGTTCCTCCCGGCGCAGCCCCGTCACCCGGCGACGTCCGCCGGCGGGCACCGCCGCCTCCGCCGGGTCCACCAGTCCACGCCGGGCCTTGAGGAAATCTCCCAGAAGGTTGTCGGCCGCCATGGTGCGAGGGTAACCCTGTGGGGGTGCTGGCCGCCGAGGTGCGGGCGGCGCAGGCTCGATGCCATGAAGACCTGGTTCATCACCGGCGCCTCGCGCGGCTTCGGCCGTGTCTGGGCCGAGGCCGCTCTCGACCGCGGCGACCGCGTCGCCGCCACCGCACGCGATCGCGAGACCCTGCGGCCCCTCGTGGACTCCTACGGGGACGCCGTGCTCCCGCTCCGCCTCGACGTGACCGACCGGGCCGCCGCGACCGCCGCGGTGAGCCGGGCCGCCGAGACCTTCGGCCGCCTCGACGTGGTCGTCAACAACGCGGGCTACGGCCTGTTCGGCATGGTCGAGGAAACCACCGAGGAACAGGCACGCGCCCAGCTCGACACCAACCTCTTCGGCCCGCTGTGGGTGACGCAGGCGTCCCTCCCGTACCTGCGGGCCCAGGGCGGCGGTCACCTCCTGCAAGTGTCCAGCCTCGGCGGTCTCGCCGCCTTCCCCACGCTCGGGCTGTACAACGCCTCCAAGTGGGCCCTGGAGGGGATGAGCGAGGCCCTGGCCCAGGAGATCGCCCCCTTCGGGATCCACGTGACCCTGCTCGAACCCGGCCCCTACGACACGGACTGGTCGGGCGCCTCCGCAGTGCGCACCGAACCGCTCCCCGCCTACGAACCCGTCCGCGCCGCCCGCCGCGCCGGCGCGTCCGCCCGCACCCCCCAGAGCGCGCGAGACACCGCCCCCGTCATCCTCGAACTCGTGGATGCCGAAGCACCGCCCCTGCGGCTCTTCCTCGGCACCTACCCCTATCCGGTCGTCGAGGCGGCCTATCGGAAGCGGCTCGACACATGGAACGACTGGCGCCACCTCGCGGCCCGGACGTGACCGGCACGGAGCACTCCACGGCGTCCGGCACCGGGTACGGGAGACCTCGACGATGCCCGGGGACCACGTCGGCGTGACACGACCAGGGACCGCGGGGGCCGACTCGCCGTAAGCGTCGGCCAGTTCCTCCTGCACCTACTGGTCCGGACGCTGAACGGCCGCCGGTTCACGCAACAGGTCGCCCGTCGACCCCTCCCGTCGGCGAGCGCTACCCCCGCGCCGGGACCGCCTGCCGCTCCGGGCCGCGTACGGGCCGCGCCCACGCGTCGGCGCGCCTCCTCGCCGTGACGCGGTAACCCACCGGCCGGCGGGCAGGGCGAGGCGCACTGCCCACCGTGGAGCTCGGACCCGCCATCAGCCGACCCACGCCCCCCTGCCCCCTCAAGAGGGCGTACCCGCCCAGGCGGTCAGCGCCCGGACCCGTTCGTCGCCGCGCGCACGGCCGTCGGTGGTGCGGGTGGCCCAGGCGACATGGCCGTCGGGGCGTACGAGGACCTCGGTCACCCCGTCGAGGTCCGCGTGTTCGTCGTACGTGTCGACGGTGACGGCCGTGACCCGCGAGCCCCAGCCCGCGTCGACGGTTTCCCGAAGGGCCGGGTCCCCGGCCGGAGCGAGCAGGACGAAGCGGCCCCGGGCGAGCAGTTCGTACACCCGCGTCGCCTCCGGGTCGGCGGCGGTCAGCCCGACGTCGGGCATACGCCGGCCGACCAGCGGATCGGCACCCGGGGCCGCCGGCGGGTAGCGGGTGCCGAGCGCGGAGACCTGGTCGGCGAGCCACCGGTTGACCTCGGTCATGCCCAGCAGGCGGTCGAGGAGCCCGCGCAGGGCCGCGGCCGGACGCCGGTACCGCGCGGTCACCGCCAGCTCCGCGAGCAGGGTCTGGACCTCGGTGTTCTCGGTCACCGACCGGCCGACCGGCCGGCGCTCCCGGTCGTAGCTGTCCAGCAGTCCGGGCGGGGCCCAGCCGTTGATCACGGCGGCCAGCTTCCATCCCAGGTTCATGGCGTCCTGGAGCCCGGTGTTGAGCCCCTGGCCCGCCGCGGGGAAGTGGATGTGGGCGGCGTCGCCCGCCAACAGGACGCGTCCCGCGCGGTAGTTCGCCGCGAGCCGGGTCGCGTTGCCGAAGCGCGACAGCCACCGGGGCTCGGAGACCCCGCAGTCGGAGCCGGCGATCCGGGTGAGCGACGTACGGAACTCCTCCAGGGTCACGGGCTCCCGGGCCGGCACCCGCATCCGCTCCGGATCCAGGTAGACGAACCGCGTGAGCCCTCCCTCCAACGGCGCGACGAGCACGCCACGGGCCCGTGCCACGTCGAGGGCGCCGGGCCCCGGGGCGACGACCGTGAAGTCCCCGAGCACCCCGGTCAGGGTCTCGTCGGTGCCGGGGAAGTCGATCCCGGCGGCCTGCCGCACGACGCTGCGTCCGCCGTCACACCCGACCGCGTAGAGGCCGCGTACGGTCTCGGTGCCGCCGCCGGGGACGCGCGCCTCCACCTCGACCCCGTCGCCGTCCTGGCTCACCCCGAGCACCTCGTATCCGCGGCTGATCTCCACCCCCAGCTCGTGCGCCCGCTCTTGGAGGATCGCCTCGGTGCGCGCCTGGGCCAGGAAGAGGGTGTAGCCGTGCCGGGAGTCGAGACTGCTGAAGTCCAGTCGGGTGGGCAGTCCCGCGAAGTGCCAGCCCGGCACGGGCCGCCCGAGCGAGAGGAACCGGTCGAGCAGCCCGCGCTGGTCCAGGAGTTCCACGCTGCGCGGATGCAGGCTCAGCGCCCGCGAATCGCGCTGCGGTTCGGTGCGGCGCTCCAGGATCCGGGTCCGTACGCCGGCCAGCGCCAGCTCGCAGGCGAGCATCAGCCCGGTCGGGCCCGCGCCCACGACGATCACGGCGGTGTTCATCAGAGATGTCCTCTCTATTTAGTGAACGATGTTCACGTGAACGCCGTTCACTATAGTGAGGGCCATGAGCTCCCCGTCAAGCCCCACCAGAGGACGGCCCGCCCGACTCGACCGGGCCCGCACCATCCGCACCGCCCTCGACTTGCTGGACGAGTCCGGCCTCGACGCGCTGACCATGCGCCGGCTCGCCGATGCCGTGGGCGCCCAAGCCGGCGCGCTGTACCGCTACTTCGCGACCAAGCAGGACCTGCTCACCGCGATGGCCGAGCGCATGGTCGACGGGGTCGCCGACGCCGCCGGGCCGGCGGGGGACGGCGACTGGAGCGAGAGAGCGGCACGCCTCGCCCGCGCGCTGCGTACGGCCCTGCTCGCCCACCGCGACGGCGCACGCGTCTTCGCCGGTACGCACTCGACCGGCCCGAACACCCTGGGCTTCGCCGACAGCCTCGTCGGCGTCCTGCGCGAGGCGGGCTTCGGCGACGACGAAGCGGCTCGGGCGCTCTACGCGGTGGCCAACTTCACCGTCGGCCACACCCTGGAGGAACAAGCCGCCCTCCGACCGGAGGACGGGGGGACCACCGACGCGGGGGACCTGCGCGAGGCGGTGGAGACAGGGACGTACCCGCACCTCACCGCCACCCTGCCGGTGCTCACCAGTACGGACTTCACCGCACACTTCGAGTTCGGACTACGGCTGCTCCTGGACGGACTGCGAGCCGCCCGGCAATGAACCCGTGAGCCGGCGAACGGCTGGATACCGACGGCCGGCGGTGGTCGCGGCTGCGCCTAAAGGGGGGGCGGAACCCGCGTCTTCGCACCCGTCAGGTGGACCGACGTACCGTCAGCCGGATCAGAGGAAGACACTCCTCGCGATATGACGGCACCTCAAACACCGCCGCGCGCAGGGTAAGTGTGGTGACGGCGGCCGTCACCGCCATCGACGCCGAGCTGCGGCGCAAGATCGACCAACTGACCGAACACCGCCGCCCGGTCGCCCGGCTGGCCGGCGGCGAGGGGCTCGTCCTGCCGCCCGAGGTGGTCGCGATCCTGAACAGGATGCGCGGTCTCGGCGTCAGCGAACGCATGGTACGGCTCGAACGGGACGTGTGGATTCTGATGCAGGCACTGGACCCGCAGTCCATGCGGCAGGGGATACGGGACAAGAACGCCGCCTTCGGCGACCCCGAGACGACGCGCCTGTACCTCGTCTGCGACCGGTCGCTCGACTGGGACCCCCACGACCCGCGCGTGGACCGGCTCATCGACGAGCTCGACGCATGGGAGGTGGACCACGGACGCGACAGCAGCGAGCGCGGGAACCTGGGCCTGGTCTTCTCCCGGATCGCCGAGGCGTCGCCGACGTGGCAACGGATCCTCGACGAGATAGCCCACCGCGCCGAGCCGCCGGGCACGACAGCTGAGAGCGGCGCCCCCACGAGCCGTCGCCGACGCGCGCGTGCATCGGCGCCGGTGGTCCACGAGTCCGCGGCCGGACCGCGTACCGGCCCGGCGGCGGCTCTCCGGGTTTCCATGGGTTCAGCCGACGGCCGGGGCTCCGAGTGCGTAGTGCACGTAGGTGTGGATCGGCCGGAATCCGGACTTCGCGGCGAGGTGGCGGCTGGGGTGGTTGTCGCGGGAGCAGGTCCAGGACGGGATGCGGCCGCGGGCGGTGACGTCGGCGCACAGCGCCCGGATGCAGGCGGCGGCCAGGCCTCGGCCGCGCTCGGCGGGCAGGGTGGCCACGGCGATGTCCTCGTAGCGGCTGCCGGCGAAGAGGGTGCAGGCGAGGGAGAGCAACCGGCCGTCGCGGAAGGCGCCCCAGCCTCGGCCCGACGCGGCGAGCCCTGCCGGGCCGCCCCAGCTCTCGGTGATCCAGGCGAAGTCGGGGCCGAGGGCCCGGACGGCCGGCGCGTCGGCGGGGGCGAGCGGGCGGACCGTCACCGCGGGGGCGAGCCGCACGCAAGGCACCGAGCCGCCGGCATGGGCCCAGATCATGCGCTCCCAGGGGACGATCCGCTCGAATGCGCTGCCGAGCAGCGGCAGGAAGCGGTCCAGGGCGACGGCATACCCATGGGCCAGATGCGCGAGGCCCCCGGGGTCGGTCGCGCACGGGTCGCCGGCCAGGACCGCGTAACCCGCGCAGGAGACGGTGGCCGCCCGCGGCCGCAGCGGGTGGTCGGCCCACCACGTGCCCCGCCCGACGCGGGCGGCGTGTTCGGGGAGGGCTCCCACGCCGGGGCGGCCGGCGGGGAACCAGACGCGCCATGCCCGGGTGGCGGCCGGCGGGGTGCGGAGGGCGTTGGCGTTCGGCATGGCGACTCCGGAACCCGGGGGGCGGGGGGGTTCCTCACCGCCCGTCCCCCCCCGGTGGCGATGACCGGCGGTCAGTTGCAGGCCCTGCTGCCGTGGTTGGCCTTCTTCTTGCGGCGGGTTCGCTTCTTACGGGCGCGCTTGGACACGGGTGCCGTTCCTTCTCTCGATAGCGGGATGCCAGGCGTTGCGGCCGTTCAGGCCGTCTGCGCGACCAACTGGTCGGCGAGCTTGCACAGTCGGCGCACCGTCCGGTCCTCCATGGCGACGGGTGCGGCCGGGGACAGGGCGGTACGGTCGTAGTACGCGCCGGGGACGAGCTCGGCCGTCGGGTCGCACAGTCGTACGACGCGCTCGGCGCCCTGCGAGGCGGAGTCCCCCTCGTGCGCGTACAGCGGCAGCAGCGCCGTGTCGCAGACGCCGGGGTGGACGCTGACCGACGTCCACGGCGCCTGCTCCCGAGCGAAGATCGTCAGGGCGAGCTGGGACTGGGCGTAGGCGGCGAGGCGGGAGTAGCGCTTGGTGCGCTGGGGGTCGTTCCAGGCGATGGACGCCGTGCGGTGCATCGACGACGACACGTTGACGACGCGGGCGCCGGGGCGGGCGCTGAGCGGGCCGGACAGCTCGTGGGTGAGGAGATAGGCCGCCAGGAAGTTGACCTGGAAGGAGAGCTCGTTGCCGTCCGTGGTCACGGTGCGCCGCTCGGGCGCGGCGACGGCGGCATTGTTGACCAGGACGTCGAGGACGGGGTGCTCCTCGGCCACACGGGCGGCCATGGCGCGGACCTCGTCCAGCCGGGAGAAGTCGGCGACGACCAAGCGCAGCCGCAGGGTGTCCGCGCCGGCGGCGACCAGGCGGGCGACGGCATCGTCGCCGGAGGCCTGGTCGGGGGCGTGCAGGATGACCGTGTCCCCCCGGCCGGCGAGCAGCCGGGCGGTCTCCCAGCCGATGCCGGAGGTGGCACCGGTGACCAGCACGGTCCTGGGAGCGGGCGAGACAGCAGAAGACATGGGAATCCACTCCGGGAATGCGAACAGAGCGGCAGCCGTGTCCGCCAGGTGGCGGGCTGCCGTGCGAACGGAAGACGACTTCAGTCGGCGGTACACGCGAACGTGGATGCTGACAGGCCGTGTTGAGGTGCGGAGACAACGCACCGGTCGGTGCGCCGGGCGCGCCCCTTCACGGAAGGGAGAACGCGCTCAGCGCACGGAACGTGAGCAGCGCGCGGTGCCGGGCAGCGCCATATGAGGCGGCCGGTCGTCGTGGCGCAGGTGGCTGTTCACGAGAACCATCCAAGGCAACGGGACGGCCCGGAACAAGCCGCCGGCCATTTCCCTGACGCGCTTCTGACGCGTCATCACCGGCGCCCGCACGACCAGCCGGATCACACCGGATGTACGGGATACGCATCTGAGATCGAGGCAGTGTCCGGCCGCGATCACGTCCCTCGTCCGCCGCCGCCCGTCGCGTCCTCGCCGCCGCTGTACCGCCCGTGCTCGCCGCTGCCCCCGTACTGTCTGCGGGTGGCGGTTCCACCGTTCGGGGCAACGGCCCTCTTGTGGGTGATTTTCCCTCAGGGGTGGGTGAGGGACGCTTGGTCGGCCGGGGCCGAGCCCCTCCGGGGCCGGCGGTCCCTCCGGCGGAAAGGAGATCCGACCATGCGCGCACTGAGGCGCTCGGCAAGGATGATCGCCGCCATCACTGGTGCGGCGGCGCTGATGGCGGTGACCGGTACGGCCACGTCCGCCCAGGCGGCGGAAGGGACGTTCTTTTACACACGCGCCGATACGGGACGCGAGACCTTCCTCGGCTCGACGCCGAACGGCCAGTGCCTAGCCGTCCCGGGCGGCGCCCGCCAGGCGGTCAACGACACCGACACGGACGCCCGTCTGTACACGAACAGCAGTTGCACGTCGTCCAGCAGGTTCCTCGGCTCCCGGCAATCGGACGAGTACACGGCCCCGTACCCGACGTTCGTCCGGTTCGGCTAGGGGCCCCTTCGGCAGGGCCTCACCGGAGCCGGAGCCGAATCACCCGGAAACCTCAGCACCCCTCACGAAAACGATCTCCGCGCGGGTGCCGCCGGTCCGGTGAACCGGTCTGTGGCGTCGCCTCCGGAACCGAATCCGGCCGTATCGCCCTCTAGCGTCGCTTTCGTCGGCTTCACTGCTGGTTTCGGAAGGATGGCGCCATGACGGCTGACGACCGCACACGGTTCACGATCGAGGTCCCGCAGGCCGAGCTGGACGACCTGCGGGCCCGGCTGCGGGCCACCCGGTTCGCCCCCGACCTGGACAACGAGGACGAGAAGTACGGTCTCTCCACGGCGTACCTGCGCCGGCTGGTGGAACTCTGGGCCGACGGGTTCGACTGGCGGGCCGCCGAGAAGCGCCTGAACACCGCCTACACCCACCATCGGCTCGACATCGGCGGAACCCCGGTGCACTTCGTGCGCGAGCCCGGCACAGGCCCGGCCCCCACGCCGCTGATCCTCACCCACGGCTGGCCCTGGACCTTCCTCGACTGGACCCGCGTCCTGGGCCCGCTCGCCGACCCGGCCGCACACGGCGGCGACCCGTCCGACGCCTTCGAGGTGATCATCCCGTCCCTGCCCGGCTTCGGCTTCTCCACCCCGCTCACCAACGGGCGGGAGAACTACGTCGACATGGCCGACCGCTTCCACACCCTCATGACCGAGACCCTGGGCCACGAGCGGTACGCGGTCTGCGGCTCCGACTACGGCGCCCTGGTCGCCGCCCAGCTCGCCCACCGCTACCCCGAGTCGGTCATCGGCGTCCACCTGGGCATGCCCGCGCCACTCCCCGCGTTCCAGGGCTACCGCTACTGGGACATCACCGGCGGCCAGGACATCCCCGACGGCGCGAGCCCGCAGCTGGTCGCGGACCTGGAAGGTCTCCGGGACACCCTCGCCTCCCACCTGGCCGTGCACTGCCTGGACGCCCAAACCCTCACCCACGGCCTGAACGACTCACCCGCCGGGATGCTGGCCTGGATCCTCAAGCGGTGGAAGTCCTGGAGCGACCAGAGCGCCGTCTTCGAGGACGTCTACCCGGACGAGCACATCCTGACGACCGCCACGATCTACTGGGTCACCCAGTCCATCGGCTCCTCGATCCGCGCCTACAAGAACGCCCACCTCTATCCCGAGCCGAAGGACCGCTGGTCCACCCCGGCCATCACGGTGCCGACCGGCTTCACCTTCCACCTGGGCGACCATTCCTCCCCGGGCATCGACACCCCCGAGCAGTACGAGGCGGCCATCCGCCACGGCATGACCCCGCACGTCTACGGCGACCTGCGCCACGTCAACGTCCACCAGCGCGGCGGCCACTTCGGCCCCTTCGAAAACCCCGACGCATGGACCGGCGACATCCGCCAGACCTTCCGCCCCCTGCGCTGACGCCGACAGCCGACGCGGCCGCACCCTTCGGTACCCGCCCGGGGGCGAACCGGCGCGCCCGGCCGGACGCGCCCCGCGCGGCGGTCGGCCGGCTCCGCCGGCACGTCGTGGAAGTACGTCTGCCGCGTGGCCGGGCCGGCCGCGCCGCCCCCCATGCCACCCGTCCCGCGGCCCCGGGCCACCCCCGGAACCCGGGATCAGCCGGCCGGACGGAGCTGACCCGGTTCGTACTGGAGTTGGAAGGTCTGCGCGTGATCACCGTCCATCCAGTACAGGGTCATGGTCGACAGCATGCTCCTCTTGACATAGCGGGTGCGCGAGGACATCCCTTCGTCCTGTTCGACGATCCACGCTTCCACGCGTTCGGGCAGGCCGAACCTCAAGACGTACGCGTCGGGGTGCGCGGCCGAGCGCAACTCCCAGACGGGGTGCGGAGCCGGCTGATCGATTCGACGGAGGCGCACCGCGTGGGTGGGATGCTCTTTCGCGTAGTTCACGAAGTCGTACAGTTTCTGCGAGGCCATTCCCAGCACGAACGGCGCCGCGGGAAAGGCCAGGACGAGTCCGAGCATCGATCGGCTGTACAGAGCGTCCGCGAGGCGGTCGAGCGGGGGGCGGAAGACCTCCGGCAGGGGCACGTCGCCCGAGTACGTACCCAGCAGAGAACCCGTAGGTACTCCCGCATCGTGTGTATCTTCGGCCGCTGGGCGGCGGGAGAGGCCGTGAGCGCCGCGTGCAGGGCGTCCGCCTCGGTTTCGACCAGTTTCCGCAGTCCGTCGAAGTCCGGACCGGACAGATCGATCAGGGATATCTGGTGTGCGAGCGCGTAGTCCTGCGCGTCCTTGCTGAAACCGGACGTAGAGAAGATCGCGTAGTTGTAGCGGTACCGAGTCCTCGGCCGACGCGACCCCAAGGAGCCGAGCGTGGTGGTCTCCCCCTCGTTCACGTCATGAATGACACCGTGGCCGTTGCGCACCGTGGCCAGGCCGACCGGCGTCGAGGACAGGTACTTCGCCTCGACGAACAGGCGGACGGGCAGCGAGAACGGCGGGACGTACCGGAACTGCCCGAGGGCGTCGACCTGGTGCCATGCTCCGCGTCCACGGACGAGCAGGCCGTTCTTGCCTTCCTTCAGCACTTTCCACGGCTCTTCGTCCCGGTCGTCCCGGTGCGAGAGGAGCTCGAAACCACTGGACCGCAGCAACCAGGCGAGTACCTCCTCCAGGAGGTACCCGCGCAGTGGCCCCTTGCCTATCACTTTCCCAGTCACTTTGCCTGTCACGGCGGTGATCTTATGAGGGCGCGGAGACCGCGGTTGCGCCGAAAGCCGGTCGGCCGGCCGGGCCGGAGGAGGCATGCCGGGCGGCCCGCCTCGCTACAGAGCAGAGCCGCGGAGAGTGGAGGCCCCCTCGATATCACACTGTCAATCTCCTCACGGACGCCCACACCCACTGCCTACCGCAAGTCCAGGCACCTCCATCACTCACCACGGGGCAATCGTCGGGCCAGCAAAGTCGCGGCTACGACCGGCAGTTCGCGGAGGTCATCATCCGAGAGACCGTACGCTTCACTGGCGGTCCGGATGAAGTGGACGAGGGCGTAAAACGCCAGAGCGGTGGTCTCGTCATGCGCGGTGCGGATCATGGCATCGGGCACTTTCCACGCCCGCATCGCCCGGCGTGTGTCCCCGGCCAGCGCGTAGAGGGCGCCATCGCGCAACGGACTGTCGGCCAAGGCGGCTGCGAGTGACTCGTCGGGTCGGCGCAGTTGTCCATCGAGCCGTACCACCTCCCGCACATGACTCTCGCTCGGCGCGACGACCTCCGCGGGGGTCAGGCCGACCCAGTCGAAGCCGGTGGGGCTCGCGCCGAAGTCCGCCGCCCTGTCCGTCGCCTCTGCGAGGCTGCGCGTCAGAAGTTCCAGACCGTAGCGTTCCGAATCGATCCGCTTGCGGAAACTCGCGTCGCGGCGCCCCAAAGCTCGTTCGTGATCGTGTATCCGGGCGTCGCTCAGGGACAGTTCGACGAGCCGGGCGGCCCGCTCACGCGCCGGGCGGTGTGTTCTGCCCCGTCTGACCATCAGGGCTTCTTCCAGCGATTGCACGGCCGACATCCCGATGACGGCACTCACCAAACCGTAGAACTCCCCGCATTCTTCCAGCCATTGTCTGCGCACAAAGGGAATACCGGACGCGTGCTGAATCATCGCGTCCGCGTTCACGAGGTTGACGGCTTGGAGAGCCAGGAAATCGGCTTGGGACTCCTGTTCCGGCGATTGGGAGCACTCGACCTGGTGGGCGAGCACATGGTGGGCCATTTCGTGGCCGAGAAGGAACCGGATCGTCAGCAGCAAGAACAAGTCGGCCGCGTCGTGATGCCGGGAACCATCCTCATCGCGTCGGTCTTGCCGGGTGATCACGACCGTGGCGACACCATGAGCCCGACGGTTGGCGTGGTGATACCGCAGTACCGAGGCCAGCCGTGCCGGATCGCCGACCAGGGAGCCCTTGAAGTGAGCACGAGCGAAACGGAGAAAGGCCTTGAACATCGATTTCGTCTCGAAGATCGATGAGAGCTCCCAGCCGACATGCCGGCAGTAGGAGGTGCACAAGGCGGCCAGCGAGTCCGAGACCAGCACCAGACCGGATTCATCCTCTTTCGGGGCATAGAGCGTTGAGACCGACTGGCTGCTGGTGGCTTTCACCACGAGCCGGGAGAGCCGTTCCCCTCGCCCGAGCGTGGTGAAGGCGGAGGCGAGATCCGCGGCAGCATCCTCGAGTACCTTGGCCAAGGAATCCCCGAAGAGCTCGGGAAACGGCAGCCGCCACCTCTGATCACCGCTCAACGCGCCTATGTCGGCCATGTTCTTGTGGAGGTACGAGGCATAGCTCTCCTTGCCCACCGGGGCGAAGTTACGCCCGGCCTCCTCAGCCATCGACTCATCGGTCATGGCAGCGGCGTGTGACCGGAGCACAAGGAACCGACCCCGATCCGGGCCACCAGAACGGCCACCAACGCAGCCTTCGCCGGGTCCCCGGCGAAGTCGCCGAGAATCTCGTACAGCGCATAGGCATCGATCACCCGGTCCGAGTGGCTGGTGCCCACAGCCGCCTTGAGCCGTTCGTGCCCGCAGATCCTGCTGCGCAGGTCGTCCAGCTTCCCGTGGAACCATTCCCGGCCGAACCGGCGCGGAAAGTCGGGATCGCTCGGACCGACTCCGAGAGTACCGCCGAGCAGTGATGTGCCCAGCAGCGCGTATATTTCGTCGTCAGTCTTGTCCAGGTAATCGTCGACGGACACGGCCCCTCCCCCGTCACGGCGGCTCCGGTCACCCGAGCGGTGCGATGGCTCCCTGTCTGGCTGTCGGTCCCGCCAAGCAGCCTTCTCGGCCTCGCTCTACAGACTGGATCTCCACGCCGCCTGCCGCTTACAACTCCTCCGGCGTCATGCGGTGACGCGTTTCCCTAGGAGCCGCCGGCCTTCTCCATATCTCGCGTCGTGAGGCGGCGCGCCCCCCAGTCGACTGCACACCTGGACGTTAATGGTGCGGTGGCTGATTGTCAGCGGCGCACCCGGGATGAGACGCGCCGCGGGCGTACGCCCCTGTGCGGACGTCCCACGGCAGTGTCCCCGCCGCCAGGCAGACGAAGATCACTCACAGTATCGCGACTCGCCGCTCCCCGGATTCGGCGGTTCCGCAGCAACCAGTACTCACGATGCTGCCTCAGCGGGGACACGAACGGCGTGTCCTCAACCACCCGAGCCGAGCCACTTGCCCCACAGGTCGCACCTCGCGCACATCACCGACACGCACTCCGACCCGATCCAACAGCGGTCTGCCATCCATATCGGCGCCGCGCTGCTGGGGCACCTCGGCGTCCAGATCACCCGCGGCTATGTCGCCTCCTCGACGAGGAGGTGATCCGCCAAGTTTACTAAGCCTTCCGACGGCGAGTAGTTCGCCGTAGCTGCGCGTATTCCGGCTCCTTGAACCGCTTCCCCCTCCCTTGGCCGGCAGGGGCCGCGCCCGGTGGCGCTCATGCACACGTATCGTCGACGTCGGAGTCGATCACCGCGCTCAGGTCCCGCAAGGCGCCGTCGTATTGGTGACGGTCGAACCGGAACGGACCGAATGCGACATAGTCGCGGGTCTTGCGGTGCGGTTGCTCAAAGGCGTCCCAGGTCACGAAGTCGGTCGTCGCGGTGATGCGGGCCATGAGGGGCCAGCATCCCCACTCGCCGCATCCACAACCGAGAACGGGTGTCTTCGGCCCCATAGCGCTGGTGGACCGTCCGAGGAAGTGATCCTGCATCGGGCCGAACCGGAAGAACGCCGGAATCAAGCCCCCGTAGAGGTCGCCTGCGGGCTGCATCCCGGCGGCCATCTCGAACTCGTCGACCAACTCGGTGAGTAGTGCTCCGTCGATGCGGGGAACGATCACGAGCGGGCCATCGTCGCCACGGTGCCGGCAGTCGAACCGGATGTCATTACTGGTCATCCAGTGATTGTGTCAGCAGAATCCGTTCCCCCGAGGCTGCGCAGGTCACCAAGTAGGAACGGTAGTCGGTAGGTTGTGAGAACGATCGTCTGTCGGCAGTCATGAAAATGCCGGTGAGAAGTAGGAGCGGCCTGCGCCCTTGTCTCGCGGTCCCGGTGCCGGATTCCCAGACCATCGGAGCCGTCCATGAGGAACAATCGCCTCATGGACAGGATTGTTGATCTTGATGAGGCGGCTGCGGTGCTGGGTCGTCAGGCGGTGGGCTGGAGGTCGGCCGGCCTTGAGGTCGGCCAGGTGACCTGGAGGGATATCCAGGCGTCGTGGCCCCAGCCCCTGGAGACCGACAGGGCTCGCGTCCACGACCCCGACTCGGTCGGCGTGGTCCTCTCCGGTCCTGGAGAGACCGAGCTATCGGTTGTGCTGTTCCGGGGCGGCTGGGCCGACGTGGACTACATCGCCGGCCTCGATGACGCGGGTTCTCTCCCGGCCTCGAACATCGCTTCAGTGGCGGACTTCGAGGCCCGGATGAATCAGTGGGTCGGTCGTGTCTTCGGAGTGTGTGACGGGACTCAGTGAGCGTCGGCCCATCTCCGTCCAGCCGGCAGGCCGGTGTTCGGCGCGGGTCCGGGTGGTGGCGGGGCGGTAGGGGTCGGTGCCGGTCTCGATGATGGCGCCGCCGAAGGCGAGAGGATCCACGACGGCCGCGCGGAGGCGGGGGCCGGTGAGGATCTCGGTCCAGCCGGAGAAGGACTCGTTGGAGGCGATGGCGATGCTGTTCTTCCCACGGCACCGTCGCCCTCGGTGAGGGCTACGCCTGGCCGGTGGCGCGTCGGCGGGCGCGGTAGGCGCGCAAGTTGGCGGTGTTTCCGCAGGTCTTGACGTCGTGCCAGACGCCGCTGTTGTTGCGGGAGCGGTCGAAGAAGGCCACCTTGCACCGAGGGTTGCGGCAGGTCTTCAGGCGGCGGCGGGTGTCGGCCCGCTGCCCCTCGAACGCCGCCGCGACGACCAGCGCGGCCAGGCGGCGCCACCCGGTGCCACGCGGTTCGAGGCGGACGAGGCCGTCCTGGCCGAGTTGGAGCGCCGCGGTGGCGGTGTGCAGGACCGGCACGGGCTCCTCGGCGTCCTGGGCGGCATCGGGCCCCAGTGCGACGAGCGCCTGTAGGTCGTCGCGGAAGGAGCGCAGCTCGGTGAGGCTCTCGGCGTCCAGGATGATGTCGGGAACGGCCTGCCCGACGCCTTCCGACCATCGTGCCGTGGCCTCGTTCACCCACGTCTGGGCGGCTTCGATGTCCTGCAGGAGATCGGGCTCCCGAGGCGCACCGGCCGAGATGGTGTTCAGCAGGTCCTGGACCAGGCCGAGGCTGCCCGGGGCAGCCTCCAGGTCGTACCGTGCGGTAGCGGGCCACGGCATTGCTGGTGGTACCTCCTGGACGACTGGACCGGCGAACCTTCTCATCCTTTCACGGCGCGGGTGAACCTCCCGGGGCTGAGCCCCCCGGGACACCTTCCGCCGCGTGCGCGGACTACGAGAAGTCCCCCGGAGAGCACCGTGGTGTGCGCGACCGCGCGACGGCCACGGCGTGGGAGTGCCGGTGGTCAGCAGCCGAGTCCAGCGCGAGAGGCAGGGATCCCGCCGGTACGTGGCGGCGCCCGAGACGGTTCGGCGGCACGGCACACCGGGGGCGTCGGGCCGTGGCGCCCCTACGGCGTTCCGGTACCCGGGGGCTCGCCGGTGGCGGTGGGCATGGGTCCGTCTCTCGTCCTGAAACGCGCGGGAGCGTGGGAGGCGCCTGCGCGGCAGCGTATCGCTCGCCGCCTGGACGAGGGCGAGCCTGCCGGGAGCGGGTTCCAGGCCGTGCCGGCCGTGGCCGGCCAGGTCACGACGGGCGCGGTGGGCACCTCTTCCCCGCCTGCGGGAGGACTCGGGGCGGTTCAGGACCCGAGCAGGCCGACCGCGCCGTACCACAGCGGTCCGGGGTTGAGACGGTCGCCGTGGAGCCGCATCATCCGGTCGAAGAACTCGCGCGCGGTGGGCTTGTCGTCCAGCAGCCGCTGGGCGTCCCGCAGGTACTGCCGCGTCTCGTCGATGGTGACCGGGTCGTCGGGGCGGTCCTTGTTCTTGTGCCCGGCGACGACGGCGCGCGGTTCCAGCTCGGCGATCCGGTCGAGGGCGCCCAGCCAGGCCGCCAGGCCGCCACCGCCGCCTTCGAGGATGTAGGGGTGCACGTCGTTGTAGACGATGTCTCCGGCCACCACGAGGCCGATCGACGGTACGTGGAGGAAGGTCGTGTCGTCAGTGTCGGTGTGCCCGGCCTCGTACGCCCGGACGACGTTGCCCTCCAGCAGGAAGCCGTCGGCGGGGAGGGGACGGGCCAGGACGGGCGTGGCCGGGATCTGGCCGGGGAAGAGCTTGTCCCACATCTGCTCGCGGCCGGTCGTGGCCTGCTGGTGCATCATGCGGATCGTGCCCTCGGTCGCGTACGCGACGGCGCCGGGGAAGCGTTCGACGAGCTGTGCCGTGCCGAACCAGTGGTCGCCGTGCCCGTGCGTGGCGTAGATGACCGCGAGCCGTTTGCCGGACCGTTCCACCCAGTCGCCGACCTGCCGGATCTGGTCGTGGGTGAAGGGCGGATCGACCAGTACGGCGTCCCGCTCGCCGTGGATGAGGGTGGAGGTGATCGGGGAGGAGACGATGACCTGGCCGTCGGGCATGCGCTGGTCGCCTGCGCGGGGGGCGCCGGGCGAGACGAAGACCTCGTAGGACAGGGGGGTGGGTGTGGCCATGGCGGCCACCTCCTCTCGTGCGTAGGAGTGAGTGGAGGGATCAGGCGCGGGTGGGCAGTTGGGGGTGGAACTCGCCGAGTTCGCCGGACAGGGCGGCCCTGATCCGGCGGTTCGCGTGGTCGGCCTCGGACGGGGGCGGGCGCGGAGGTACGGGCTCACGCGGAGCGTGCCGAGGGCGTGCCGTGCCGAATGCGAACTGCCAGCCGTGCGGACTGCTCGCCGGGACGTCCGAACCGGTGGTCAGCCCGGCGTTGCTGATCAGCAGGTCGCGTCGGGCGCTGCCTCGGCGGCCGCGTGGAGCTGCCGCGGGTCGCCGATGCCGAGCCGGACCGACACGAACTCGGGGATGCGGACGGGCCCGGGGTCCCGGGCACCTGCTTGGACCTTGGCCGCGCCGCGCTCGAAGCAGTGCCGTGCCGCACTGTGCGGCCAGGCCCCGGTCAGTTCCGGTGACGAGGGTCAGCGCTCCGTTGATCGGCATGGTTGTTCGCCTCATCCGGGGGCCCCAGCCGTGGGGCGTCCCCAATCGACCGTGCGGGGGGGTGAGGCGCGTCCGTCCGCCCGCCCGTCCGGACGCCGCCGGAGCGGCGACGGGTGCGGGCCCGCGGATCAGGCCCGGTGGAAGTGGTCGCGCCCGACGGCGTCGCCGACGCGGTTGCCGAGCTCGTTGGAGAAGGTCAGCAGGTTGTCCAGGGGACGGTGCTGGATGACGGCCCGGGTGATCTTGCCGTCCTCGTCGACGGTCAGGATGGTGGAGCCCCGCAGCTCCTTGCCGCCGAACGCCTTGGCCTCCCACTCGATGCAGGTGCGGGACCCGTCGGTGATCTCGTACGTGAAGACGAGGGCCTCGTAGATGCCGCTGGCGGCACCCATGACCTGTTTGACGTTGTCACGCCCCTCGACCGGGCTGCGCAGCGCGCTGGCTTCGAGAACCACGTCCTCGGCGAACGCGGCGGCGAACGCCTCGGCGGACTTGGCCGCGAACGCCTTCGTCCAGGGCTGGGCCTCGACCTCGTCGGTGGTGTTCGTCTTGGCGGTGCCGCTCATGGGGATCACTCCTGCTCTGTGGTGCGGTTGCTCCCGCACTCGGGGAAGTGACGGGGCCTGCCTCAAGGGCGTGTAATAACCGTAGCACTTTTACCTATGTCGACAAGCGATGCAGAAAGGGGCACACTCCCCCAGTTAGCTGGGGTTCCTACCGCAAGGCCACCCCTTGTCGGACACGAACGTGCGACCTATGGTTCTGTCAGCCGACGGGCTGCGGTCGTGTCCTTTCGGGGCTCACCGGCTCAGTTCGACGGCGGCAGCGTGCTCGACGCTCACCACGGCAGGCGGATGACGCGCCTGGACGGCCGCCGCGCGGCGCGACGGTCACCGATCGACACGCCCGAGTGGTCTCCGTCCGGAGCCACCACGACTCCCGGGAGCGGAGGAACCGTATGAGAGCCGAAGGCAGCCCGGACAGGCACACCCACCTCCAACACCCCCACAGGGACGATCGGACGCTGGTCTTCGTCCACGGATTCCTCGACGACAGGCACGTCTGGGACGGCGTGATCCGGGAGCTGAAGACCCGGGGCGTCCGGACCGTACGGCTGGACCTGCCCGGAATGGGCGAACGCACGGGCGCCGACGGCCCGTTCACGCTGGAGCGGTTCGCCGCGGAGGTCGCGGCCGTCGTGGACGACCTGGACACGCCGGTCGTACTCGTCGGCCAGAGCATGGCCGCGCCGATCGTGGAACTGGTGGCCGCCGCACGCTCCGCGCGAACGCTCGGCCTTGCCCTGGTGACACCCGTTCCACTCGCCGGCACGCGGCTACCGGACGAGGCTGTCGAACCCTTCCGCGCGCTGGGCGGCGACCCGCGGGCCCAGCGGGCCGTACGGCAGCGGTTGTCCAGCGCACTGGCCGAGGCCGATCTGGACCGGCTCACCGCGGTCGGCGCCCGGGTGCGGCCCGAGGTGGTACGCGCACTGGTGGACTGCTGGAACGCCGGCCACCCGGACGGGCAGCGGCCGAGCCGCTACCAGGGCCCCGTGCTGGTGATCCGTGGCGCGGACGACGGCTTCATCACCGAGGGCCTGGTCGCCGAGGGAGTGCTGAAGCGATTCGGCTCCGTCGAGGCAGTCACGGTCCACGGCGCCGGGCACTGGGTGCACGTCGAGCGGCCCGCCGCCGTCGCCGCGCTGCTCGATGTCCTTCTCGCCGCGGCGCACCCCGCCGACGCCACCGCGCAGGACGCGCGACCGTAGCGGACAGACCGCGCGCACTTCCCTGACGGCGGCCGACCTGCCACGGCTTCACAGGGCTTCGCAAGGCTTCACAAGGAGACGACTCATGACCCAACGCACGGACATCGCCTTCCCGGCGGAAGGCGGCATCACGCTGCGCGGCTGGCTGTTCCTCCCGGACGGCCCCGGCCCGCATCCGGCGATCACGATGGCCCACGGCTTCGCGGGCGTGAAGGAGCACGGGCTGGCGCGCTTCGCCGAGGCCTTCGCCGCGGACGGCTTCGTCGTCCTCGTCCACGATCACCGCACGTTCGGAGGCAGCGAGGGCCTCCCTCGCCAGGATGTGGACCCCTGGCGGCAGATCGACGACTGGCGCCGCGCCATCTCCTTCCTGGAGAGCCGGCCGGAGGTCGACCCGGACCGGATCGGCGTATGGGGCACCAGCTATGCCGGCGGCCATGCCATCGTCCTCGGCGCCACCGACCGGCGCCTGCGCTGCGTGGTCGCTCAGGTGCCCACGATCAGCGGCTACGAGCAGGGCCTGCGCCGCGTCCCACCGGAAGCCACCGCCGCCCTGGAGGAGGCGTTCGCGCGGGACGAGCGGGCCCGGTTCCGTGGCGAGGCGCCCCTGACACAGGCGATCGTCAGCGACGATCCCGCCGTCCCGGCGGCCTACCGGACCAAGGACGCCATCGACTTCTACCTCCGGCGACTGCCCCCGGGGGCCTGGGAGAACCAGGTCACCCTGCGCTCTACCCGCGCCGCCCGCATGTACGAGCCCGGCGACTGGATCAGCCGGGTCTCCCCCACCCCGCTGCTGCTCGTGGTCGCGGACCACGACACCGTCACGGTCACTGACTTGGCGCTGGCCGCCTACGAGCGTGCGCTGCACCCGAAGAAGCTGGTCCTGCTGCCGGGCGGCCACTTCGACCCGTACCTCGCCACGTTCGAGGAGTCCAGCGCGGCGGCCCTCGAATGGTTCCGCCGGCATCTGGCATGAGGGCTCGCCACCAGACGGACCATCAGTACCGCCACCGTCGGAGTCCCCATGCCCGCCTCAGGCACACCATCGGCGCCGGCGACATCGTCGACTGACCCGACCCGAACGGCGCCGAATTCGGCGCGCGCTCTTCGAGCACTGCCTGAGCGTCTTCAACGCCTTCGAACGCCCGCCCGTACCGGTGGCGCGGGCGGAGCCGGCCTAGTGGAGGGGGGCTGTCAGAGCAGGACGCCGCGGTGCGGGCGCACGCCGAGGAGCCGGACCTGCTGATCGCCGGCGCACCGCCGCAGCGCGGGATCGGGCCTCGGCGTCCGATCACCGCGCCTTCGGCGGCGACGGGCTCCGGAACGCGTGACGACGCGGGCCGGTGCCCCGCGCCTACGTGCCGCACGCGGCCGCCTCTCCGCGTGCGAGGTCGAGGTGCCGTCCCTCACGATGGCGGCGTCACCGCGTCGGTGTCGGGAGCGGCCGGGCCCCAGGGGCGTTCGAGGATCCGGCGCAGGGTGGTGACGGAGGACGGGCCCAGGCGTCGGCCCAGTTCGTCCTCCAGGTGGGCGATGAGGGTGCGGGCGAGGCGGTGCACACGCCGGCCCTCGGCGGTCATGACGATGGTGCGGCGGCGGGCGGAGGCGGGGTCCGGGATCTGTTCCAGCAGGCCCATGCCGATGAGGGCGTGGACGGCCTGGTGGGCGCTTTGCCGGGCGACGTTCATGCGGCGGGCGAGGTCCGAGACGGTGGTGCCGTCGGGTGGCATGTGGGCGAAGACGTTCTGCTGGCCCAGGGTGATGGGGCGTTCGCCGGCGTCCGCCATGGCGGCGGCGAGCGCGGTGTCGAACCAGTGCTTGCCGTCGGCGAGGAGCTGGGGGAGGTTGCGGTCGGGGGTCATGAGACGTCCTCGCTGGTGTCGTCGGCTGTCGGCCGGCCGCCGGCGGAGTGGCGGGAGGGGGCGGGTGCGGTGCCGGCGGCCCGGGCGCGGAAGGCGGTGGGCGTGGTGCCGGTACGGCGGCGGAAGAAGGCGCTGAACGCGGTGGCGTGGTGGAAGCCGACGCGTTCACCGATGGCGGCGGGGGGCAGGGCGGTGTGGGCGAGGAGACGTTTGGCCTCCAGCAGGACGCGGTCGTCGATGAAGCGCTTCGCCCCGCAACCGACGGCCGCCCGGGTGGCGCGGGTGAGGGTGCGCACGCTGTAGCCGAGCCGGGCGGCGTAGTCCTCGGCGCGGTGGGTGTGGGGGAAGCCCTCCTCGACGGCCTGCCGGAAGCGGCGGAAAGGCTCGTCGCCGGGGCCGTCCGGCGGAGGGGAGCCCTCCGGGTGGGCGAGGTGGAGCAGCAGGGCGGACACCAGACTGCGCATGGCTTCGATGTGGGCCTCCGGCGGCAGCATGGCCACATCGCCGTAGCCCTCTTCGAGCGCCCTGCGGACGTGGCCGAGGGCGGGCGCCCGACGGGCGGAGGGCCGCAGCAGGCAGCGGCGGGTGTGGTCGTCCGCGCCGGTGACGGAGACCGTGGCGGGGCTGAGGAAGCCGGACGGGAAGAGGATCGCGGTGCCCTCGGCCTCGGACAGGGGCGTGAGGAACTGCAGGACCTGTCCGGGCCGTATCCACAGCCAGCTGCCGGGGATGACGTCGACGGTGCGGAAGTCGACGGAGCAGCGCAGGTTTCCGGTGGTGACGGTCAGCAGCTCGTGGAAGGCCGGGCGCCGGGGCCGGTGGAGGTCGAGGCCGTGGCCGCGTGCCCGTGCGGCGAGGCGGGGGAAGTCGAGCACTTCCACGCCCGGCGGTGAGCCGGGGGTGGGGCGGTAGGGGACGGCCGTGATGCCGTCGGCCGCTCCACTGTCCCCCGCGTGTCCGTTTCTCTTCATGTGTGTCTCAAGTGTAAGGGGTGGCCGCCTGACGCCTCCTTAGCCTTGAGGTGCGGTAGTTGACGACGAGACGGCGGAACGGAGATCCCCGAAGACGTGGCGCTCCCCGGTGCCGCTGCCGCTCGGCGACCGAAAAGCATCAGTGAGGAGGGCCGGTGGTCCGACCCCCATGAAGGAGGGCAACCGTGCCGCTGATCATCGGGATGGCGGGAGCGACCGGCGCGGTGTTGGGCGTCCGGCCGCTGGAGAACCTCCAGCGGCTGCCGGAGGTCGAGACGCACGCGATCTGCTCCGCCGGGCCCGGTCGACCGTCGAGCCGGAGACGGGACGCTCGGCGCGGGAGGTCGCCGCCCTGGCCGGTCACTTCTACGCGCCGGAGGGCCAGGCACGCCGATCGCCTCGGGGGCGTTCCGCGTCGACGGCATGGTCATCGCGCCGTGCTCGATGAACGCGATGAAGCCGCCGGCCGGGTATCCGTACCGGTTACGCCGACGGCCTGGTGACCCGCGCCGCCGACGTGGTGCTCAAGGAACGGCGCGGACTGGTGCTGGTGCCGCGGGGACGCCGCTGAGCGAGATCCGCCTGGAGAACATGCCGGCGCGGGCCCGGGTGGGCGTCCGGATCGTCCCGCCCGTCCCCGCCTTCTACAACCACCGCGAGAGCTTCGACGGCATCACCGCCCGGGCTCTGAACCGGTTCGGCCTGCCGGCGCCCGCCGCCCGGCGCCGGCAGGGCATGCGCGGGGCCCGCCGGGAACGGCCCCCGCCCGACAAGTCAGCTCACAGCAGCGGAGGCGAGACCGCACCCTCCTATGTCAGGTAGCCTGACATACGACCTTCAGCGGTCTCCAGCGAGGAGAGAACCTTGACCATCGAGTACGCCACCCGCTACCGAACCCACTCCCAGATCCCCGCCGAGCCGGGCGTCCCCTACTTCATCGAGAAGGGCATGGGCGACCGCGCCCACCTCTTCGGCGACCTGTTCACGATCTACGCGGGCGGTGAGCAGACCGAGAACACCTTCAACTTCTTCACCGCCGAGGGCCCCAAGGGCGAGATCATCCCGGCCCACTCCCACCCCGACACCTACGAGGTCTTCTACATCACCGACGGCGCGGTCCGGCTGTTCGTGGAGGACCTCCAGGGCAACCAGCACGAAAAGCTGCTGACACCGGGAGACTTCGGCTTCGTCCCGAAGAACTGCCCGCACGCCTACCGCATGGAACGCCACCACAGCCGGATCGTCGGCGTCGCCGCGGGCCCCGGCGGCACGTTCGAGCGCTTCTTCGAGAACCTGGGCGCCCCGACCGACGAGCTGACGCTGCCGCGGGAGCCCGTCGTTCCCGCCCCGGAGAAGTTCGCCACCGTCCCCCGGAAGTACGACGTGCACTTCATGCCGGACCACCAGTGGCGCACCGGCAGCTGAAGCCCGGCTGAGGTCCCTCGCCGCTGTGTGAAGACCCTGCTCGCAGGGGTGCTGGTGGGGGCCTGTACGTGGTGGTGCGGGTGAAGCCCCCCGCACCACCGCCGGTCGCCCTGTGCGGCCTGCCGGGCATGCCGCTCGGCCGGAGCGCGCTGGGGGCGCCGTGAGGGCCCCGGTGCGGGCCGCGCCGCGCCGCGCCGACCGCCGGGCGGGCCGGGGCCGCGCTCACGGCCGGACTGCTCATAGGGACCGTCTACTGGGCCCTGAACATCACCCCGCCCGCCCCTGGTCGACCTCGCCGGCCTGACCGGGATCGTCCCGGGCGAACGCGCCGCGACCGCCGCCCGCAGCCCCCTCGCT
>NZ_JBPQTX010000057.1:0-29030 GCF_051386555.1 Streptomyces sp. URMC 126 | reverse complement strand
GGATCCGGACGATGAGTCCTGTCCGGCCTGCCTGAAACCCACTCGTGCTGTCGTCTGCCATGCCCCGGCATGCGGCCCGTTCACCCAAGGAGCGAGAACGACGGCCCTTCACGCCACTTCACCCCGTCGTACGCCATGAGCTCGACCGCCGAGACCCGGGACACGAAGGGGAGCCTGCCGCGCAGATCGGCTTCGATCCCGTCCAGAACCGCATCGTCGTGACCGTCGGCGACGGTCAGGTGGGGAACGATGTCGGCGAATCGGCCCTCATAGGGAGGCGCCTCGGGCCAGCGGTCAGCGATCGCCTCGGTGAGCCGCCGCAAGGGCGTGGCCGGTTCGGGGGCGAGATACAGCACCCCGGGGAACCGCCCACAGCTCTCGAACCGCACGTCGAAGGCGCGGTGACCGCCCAGCACGGCGGCGAGGGCCGAGCGGACACGCGCGTCTATCCGGCTCTCGTCCAGGAACGGGAAGAGCACCGTGACATGCGCCGGCACGCCTGCCCGGGCTGACGGATCGAACCGCTCCCGCCATGCGCGGACGGCCGGCTCCGCCTCGGGGATCCGGACGATGAGTCCTGTCCGGCCTGCCTGAAACCCACTCGTGCTGTCGTCTGCCATGCCCCGGCATGCTGCCACCTCAAAGGCCGACGGCGACAGGCGTGAGAAGCCCGCGACCACGGCCGACCCCGCCACACCGGGCAGGCGGAAGAAACCGACGGCCCGGAACCCGCCGCCGAACGCCGCCGGCCGTACGGAACGAAGCCACTCATCGGGCCCCCTTCACCCCCGGCTCCCGCTCGCCAGACGGTCGAGTTCCGTCCCGATCGCACGCCGCAGCGCCGCGTGCCGCGGGCCGAGCGCGTGCTCTTCGTCGCTCCAGTGCCCGGGTGGGTAGAGCCACACCGGCCGGTGGACGAGATCGGCGGGCTCCCACTCGTACCGGGGCCAGACATGGGCGTGCAGGTAGGGATCGGCGTTGCCGAGGATCTCCAGGTTCACCCGGCGGAACGCCGCGTCGGCGCCGCGGCAGGCCCGCTCGACGGCCTCGCCGAGGCGGTCCATGTCCTCCAGGAACGCTCGCCGGCGCGCACGCGGAAGGTCGCTGAGGCGCTGCACGCCCGGGTCGTCGACCAGGAGGAGCGAGTAGCCGGGGAGGAACTGCGTGTCCCCGATCACCGCGAATCCGGCGTCCAGGCGCCGCAGCACCGTGGGGTTCTCGCCCCGCAGCGCACTGCCGATCCGGTCATCGCACCGGCCGGCGGCCGTCGGACGAGCCATGGGTGTCTCCTTGGGGCAGGCCGGGGTTCAGGGCCGTTCGGTCAGCGCTCGGCGGAGCCGTGCCGCGAGGGCGTCGAGGTCCTCGGGCGGCGCGTCGATGACGCCGTTCTCCGACATGAGGGCGTGGAACTGCTGGTGCTCGTACGGAACCCCCGGCGGAAGCCCCGCGATGTGCCAGTGCACATGGGCGTTGCCCTGCCGGCTGCCGAGCGAGTAGACGTAGGTCCGCTCCGGCCGGCAGACCTCTTCCATGGCGAGGGCCACGCGCCGGACGAACGCCATCAGCCGCACGTACGCGGCCTCGTCGAAGTCCCGCACGACGTGCTCCAGGTGACGCTTGGGTGCCACGAGGATCTTCCCGGGAAGGGTCGGCCACCGGTCGAGGAAGGCCACGTGCTCACCGTCGTCGGCGATCAGACGGTGCGCGTAGTCGGGGTGGCCGGCGAGGAACGCGCAGACGAAGCACGGTCCCGTGCGGGCGCGTTCGGTGTAGGCGTCCAGGTCCATCGGCTTCCGCTCGGGCCGGCGACCGGGTCGCGGCGAGGACTCACGCATCCGTACCGCCCGGGTGAACGGCGCCTCGGTCCGGGCCCGCGCTCACGGCGTCGGTGATGACGGGCGAGAGGTTACGGCCGCGGCGTGGGCAGCCCGACGACGGTTGTGACCACATGCACGCATGCTCGCACGGACGCGCGGCGGCGCGAACCGCCCGTACGTCATGGCGCTGTTCCACTTGCCCACGCGGCCTCTCAGGCCGTGCCCG
Source organism: Streptomyces sp. URMC 126 (assembly GCF_051386555.1). NCBI lineage: Bacteria > Bacillati > Actinomycetota > Actinomycetes > Kitasatosporales > Streptomycetaceae > Streptomyces > Streptomyces sp. URMC 126. The sequence continues at coordinate 26,987 of NZ_JBPQTX010000057.1, read as the reverse complement.
AGGAGACGGACGCCGCCCCGCCCCCGCGCACCCTCTTCGTCAGCGGGATCCCCCCTGACGGACACCTGCCGCCGCCGGACCGCCGAGCGACAGCGACGAACCGGCGCCCGGGCCCACGGCCGTCACGTCGACCCGGGGCAGGGGCGGGTTGGGCAGGTCCGCCTGGGTACGGGCCAGGACGATCTGGTCGAACAGGGCGCCGTCGCCATTGCTGCGCAGGGCGAGCTGGTCGACGACCTTGACCGCACCGGCGGTGACCTTCCACAGGTCGACGCGGACGACCGTCCAGTCGGCGGGAACCGGCCCCGCGAGCCTCCTCTCGACCATGACCGTCTCCGGTGGCCAGTGGGAGTCGCCGACGGACACCGAGAAGACCGGCGCGGACGTCGCGGGCCCGAACCGGACGCTGATCCCCGTGGTCCGGAGGCTGAGCGCCTTCCAGGCGAACTGGAGATAGCGGTACTGGCCCGGGCCGCTCGGGTTCTCCACGATCCTGAAGTCCCAGTCGTGCATGGCGTGCCCGAAGGGGGCCCGGAACGTGGGGAAGCGCTGGACCGCCCGCTTCAGCCGCAGACAGCCGGTCCCGACGGCGGCGCCGCCGAGCTGGATGTCGGCGGACGCGCTGTCCTCCACGATGTCGCGCACGTCGTCCTCCCGGTCGTCGAAGAGGACGGCGAGCGCGTTCCCCTCCAGCACGTCCCGGTGGGAGTTGCCCACCACGCTGCCGTGGAAGACGAGTTCGCCGAGCCGGATGTTGCCCACGGGCCAGCCGCCACCGCCGGTGGTACGCAGCCGGAAACGGGAGGAGGACAGCGCCTCGAAGGTGTGGGTGTGCACGGCGCCCGCGTCGGAGAGGAGCTTCGGCCCGTCCTTCCAGATCCCGGCTTTCGTGTCCCACCACTGCAGTTGCACGTCGCGCAACCACGACTCGGGGTGGGCGGGGTCCTCGGCGAAGGTCACACCGGTGAGCCGGACCTGCGTGCGGAAGGTGTCGACGGTGAACAGCAGCTCCTGCCCCTCCTGGATGCGGATGGCACCGATGACAGACCAGGGCACCCACGGTTCGGCCGGCGGGTCGGCACGGCCGTCGGTGAGCAGGGCGACCGCGTTCTGCTTGCCGAGGTCGACGTACCGGACCGGGCTGACCAGGCGTACGTCCAGGAGGGCGGAGGTGGTCTTGATCAGGTTGGGTGTGAGGGCCTTGGGCTCCGTGGTGTTGCCCCAGCCCGCGCGGCGGACCACCGGGACGGGGTCGGGGGCGAGGAGCTTGGGGCGGATGTCGGTCTCGGACGGGGCCAGCCGGGTCCGCCACCGTTCGTCCAGGGCGGCGGTGTAGCGGAGTACCGTGCCCGTCCAGGTCGCGACGAGGAGGCCCCCGTCGGGCAGCCAGGCAGGGACCGGGAGCGCCTGGAGGTCCTTGGCCGCCAGTGGAGTGCCGTCGCGGCGCAGTACGGCGAGGGTGCCGAGTTCGCTGCCGACGGCCACGCGGGTGCCGTCCGGCGAGACGCGGGGGCGCCGCAGCAGATCGTCCCCGGTATAGGTCCACAGCAGCCCGCTCCCGGCGTCGTACGCCCTGAGCTGGTTGCGGAAGGCGACCGCGAGGAACGAGCCGTCGGCGCTGACGGAGACCTCGTCGGCCGCGGTGGGAAGGGTGTTGACGAGGATGCCGCCGCGGATCACGTACACGCGGCCGCCGTCGGCGTCCGACCAGATCACCGCGGTGCGCCGGTCGCCGCTGACGACGCCGCCGCCGAAGCGTCCCTCGGCCGTGGGGATCGTCCACAGGGTGGAGCCGTCGGCCGCGGCGAGTCCGGTGATCGTGTTCGCGGCGAAGGTGACGAGGGTGTCGTCGTCGAGGGCGAGGAGCCGCAGCGGGGTCCGCTCGCCGGTCTTCCACCACTCGTGCGCCCACCTCTCGCGCGGCTCGGCGCCGCCGCCGTCCGGCGTGTCCCACAGCGCGAGGCCCAGATCGCCGGAGGTGGCGATCCAGGAACCGCCGGGCGCGGCGGCGAAGTTGTTCAGCCCGTAGTCGTGGCCCCACCCGCCCTTCATCCAGTCGGTGGCCTTCTTGGGCAGGCCGAACAGGGCGAAGCGGCGCCGGGGCGAGCCCTCGGCGTCCAGCAGGTACAGGTGGTAGCCCTCGGGGCTGTGCACGTCGAAGCCCTGCGCGGCGAATCCGGCGCCGAGGGCGCTGGGGGTGTAGGCGAAGTGGTGGCCGAGGCGGCGGCGCCAGCGCGTGGTGCCGGTGGCGAGGTCGAGGCCGTAGAGGTTGTGGTCCCAGTCGAAGGCGGTGAGGGCGGCGGTGCGGCCGTCGGCGGCGACGGCGATGTCGCGTACGTGCGGGCCGAAGGCGTACTCGGCCGGGGGCGGCAGCGGATCGTGCGCCAACGGCACGACGGCGTAGAGCCGGGCGGGGACGGTACGCAGATCCGCCGTGAACTCCCCGCCGAGCAGACTGACCCGCTCCCCGGTGAGCACGTCGACGACCTGGTGCAGCGCGGGCAGCGCCACCTTCAGCCTCGCCGTCACGGGAACCCGGTGGCCGCACCGCAGGCCCACCCGCCACACCAGGCCCGGCTCCCAGTCGAGCAGCGTGTTGTTGACCGCCCAGATGTACGTGGTGCTCCCGGCCTTGCGCTCGCTGAGCAGCACCTCGGGGTTGTCGCACTCGGCGACCGGGGCGACGACGTCCTTCAGGACGGCGGTGACCTTGGCCGCCTGGTCGAGGAAGATCCGGCGGAAGCGGCGGTAGGAATCGTCGTCGCTCTGGGGCGTCTCGTCGCTCTCGACGCGGGTGAAGGCGGTGCCGAGGGGGCGGTAGGCGTCCTTGTACCGCTGGACGCAGCTGTCGTCGGCGAAGACGGGGACGGCCTCCGGTTCCCGGCTCACCTCGCTCAGCGCCGTGGCGAGGCGCGGGTCCAGGTCGACGCGCTGGCCGATCAGCAGGACGGCGTCGTAGCCGCGCAGGACGTCGGCGCTGACGTCCTCGGTGAAGACGAACGTAGCCGGGCGGTGGGCGTACAGGCAGGCGGTGTACGCCTCGAAGAGCCGCATGAAGTACCTGCTGCTCAAGCCCTGCGAGGTCTCCAGGCGCTGCATGCGGGTGGACACGACGATCGCGACACGGTCGGCGTTGCGGGCGCCCGCCGTCGGGGGCCCCAGGCGGGCGCACAGGTCGAACGCGGCGCGCAGCACCGACGTACGGCCCGCGTCGCCGGAGCGGGGGTCGCCGGGCCTGCCGCCGCTGCCGGCGCCGCGTTCGTCGCGGTCGGCGATGCCCTGCAGGTGGTAGGCGCCCTGGTCGCCGGTCATGCCGGTGCCGTTCGCGCCCCGCATCACCTGTTGCAGCAGCGTCGGCAGGATCATGCCGCCGGTGCCGTCGTCGTTGAACAGTTCCGGGTGGCCCCAGGCGGGTTTGCCCGGGCGACGGTAGTAGTCGACCATGTGGGCGGTCGCGCCCATGAGTTGGAGCTGCTCGCCCTGGTAGTGCAGGTCGACCTCGTCGGCGGGCGCGAACACGACCGGGGGAGGGGTCTGCGGTGCGCGGTAGGGGCCGGTCATCGCGCCGACCTTGCCGGGCAGCCGTCGGTTCAGGACCTCGCGGAACCGGTCCGCGGCGATGGGCCGGAGGGCGATCGAGCGGTCGGTGACGGTGTCGAGGACCGGCGCCCAGCCGCCGGGCTCCTCGACGTGCTTCAGCGCCTCGTCGTACTTCCGGCGCTCGTCCTCGCTCTCCGCGGCGGCGGCGCCGAGCGTGGTCACCCACCAGTTCGCGCCCCAGGTCCAGCCCCGGAACGCCGCGTAGGTGCGCAGGCTTTCGATGACGCTCAGCAGGTCGCTTTCCAGCTCCCCCTGCTTGCGGATCTCGTTGTTGCCCGGCAGGCCGAGGGGCAGGTAGGTGTCGTTGGCGTAGAGGACCGCCTGCTCCTCCATGCCGCGGGCGCCGTAGCCGGCGACGGTACGGCGCGCGGGGTCCTCGAACATCGCCTTGTCCCAGTGGACGGCGGTCTTCGAGCGCTTCAGCCGTTCGACGATGCCGGCGTCCGCGGCGGCGTCCTTGAACGACGCGGGCCAGTTGACGCCGAGGCGGTCGACGAAGAGATTGAGACCGAGCTTCTCGGCTCTGGCGACATGGGCCTCGACGGTGTCCGGCAGGTCCGCGAAGATCGGCAGGAGCTGCGTCGACGGGTTCTTGACGACGTCCCGGGGGTCGGAGGGGACGCTGGCGTGGTTGTTCGCGTAGATGTCGCTGTACCAGGTGATGTGGAAGTCCGGCCGTCGTACGAGGCCGGGCCCGAGGTCGAGGTGGAGCGGGGCGACGGTGAAGCCGGGGGGCCGTTCGGCGTCGATGAGGTACCGTCCGGGCGTCAGCGTGCCGGTGTACTCGCCGGTGAGCTCCAGGCGGCCCGTGCCGTCCGGCGAGAGGGTGACGGTCTCGGCGTGGACCTCCGCCCCGTCCCGCAGCAGCCGCACGCGCGCGCTGCCCGGCAGCGGAGTGCCGTCGGCCACGCGGGCCACGACGCGCACGGTGACGGGCTCGCCGCGGCCGTAGGAGAAGCGGTTCAGCGCGGTGAACATCTCGACGCCGTTCTCGTCGACGAGGACGCGGCAGGTCATCAGGGACAGCGAGCCCTTGCTGCTCTCGGGCGTGCGGATCTCGACGAAGCCGTCCACGGTGTAGTCGCCGAGCCGTCCGGCGACGTCGGGTGACACCCGCAGGTGGTACAGGCCCCGGGCGTCGGCGGGCGGGGTGACCGCCCCGCCGGTCAGCGGGAGTTCGGTGAACTCCGGTACGCCCAGAGGTCGCAGCCACACCCGGAAGCGCGGTTCGCCGGGCCACCGGCCCCGGTCGTGGGTGATCGTCAGCGGCGTCTTCCGGCCGGCCGTCCACTCGTCCGACTCGTACGTGACGGACAGCCGTTCGACGTCGGCGCCGACCCGGCGGACGAGCGCGCCGGTGCGGTCGTACACCTCGAACAGGTACGTCGGGTCGTTGCGCTTCACGTAGTAGTGCTGCCCGCGCACCCTGAGGTACTGCACGGTGTACGGGTCGTCGGGGAGGGCGAGGGTGACCTCGCGCTCCCTCCGTCCCCGCGGGTCGTAGACGGTCACCTGGCGCCGGGCCGGTTCCCGCGGCAGCCCGGCGGAGACGTGGAGACGACCGTCGTCGTCCACGTCGTACCCCCCGAAGGCGTCGCCGGCGGGCCGGGCGCCGATGGTCCACACGTGCGTTCCGTCGAGCTTCGACGCACAGACGAGCCCGGCCCCGGCCGACGTGGGCCAGGCGGTGTAGAGCATCCCGAGCTCCTCGGCCACCCGCATCCCCACCGGACCCGTCTTGGAAGTGGCGTTCGCGTCGAGCCCCGTGAGGGTGACGCGCCGGTCCACGACGCCGGGCCTCAGCCGGACCACCTGTCCGCGGTGCTGGTCGATGGCGTAGAACCAGCCGGAACGGGCCGCCTCGACGGCCGAGGGCGCGAAGTAGCCGTGCGTGCCGTCGGCGGTGAAGTCGTCGATGCTGCCGAGCGGGTTGAACTCCTTGTCCCAGAAGTCGATGCGGTGCGGGAAGTGGGTCTCGGCGGTCGCGATCACTCCCGCCGGGTCGGCCGTGATCGCCCACGCCGCGTAGCCGACCCTCCCGAACCGCTGCTCCGATCCGTCCGCCGCGAGCCGGAGCGCGTGGCCCCGCGGCTGGTGGCCGATGACCAGATAGACGTTGTCATCCTGGCCGAGCCCCAGGCGCAGGGCCGGGACGGCGAACGCGGGGTGGTGCCTGGAGACGACTTGTTCGATGGTCCGCACGGGAGGGCCTCTCTCTCGGGGAGCTCGGGGAGCTCGGGGGCTCGGAGCTCGGGCAGATCGGGAAGCCGTGCGCCGGCTGTGCGCCCGTCGGCGAGGCCACCGATCAGCTTCTCCCCGCGAACACGAGAAGCGATATCGCCACGACGAGCGAAAGGGCGAACCGTTGTGCGACTCGCACGGCCGGGGCGGCGGACTCCTGACAGGAGACCCGTCCGGTCGGCCATACCCCCGGCCGACTGCCGCCCGCCCCGACCTCCGGTCCGACACGAGTACGGCGTCCGTCCCGGTCGCTGCCGTCACGGACATCCGCCCACTGAGCGCCTGTCCGCGACAGACGTGCGCGCCGCACCGTCGCCGGCCCTCTCCGCCCACCCCCTTGCAGGTGACATCGTGCCCAGCGCCGCGAGCGACCGGCCGTGTCGGGAGGTCGACGGACGAGAACCCCCGAAGGCGCGCCCAGCAGGCAGTTCGAAGGCGGAAGCGAGCCCGCCCGGGACGGGGCGGGCCGCCGGACGGCGCCGGATCCCCACCCTCGGTGACCGGGGCGCACCCCCGTCAACTCCCGGTGGGCGCCGGGCTGTCAGGATCCTGCCCTACTATGCGGCATGCGGAAGCCTGTTTCGCCCGAGCGGACCCGCGTTCGGCGCCGCGGCCGAGGCCGTTGCCGGCCGGCCCGCCGCCTGGCACGGCCCGGGGCTGTGCCAGGCGGCGAGGCTTGTGCGCGGGTCCGCATACGCCGGGCCGCAGGCTGTGTGCCGGTGCGATCCCCGACGACGGGCGGGATCGCTCGGATCGACGAGTTCACGGAAGGCTGGGAGGACACGTATGGCGGTGGAAGCCGGCACGCAGCAGGACGGCCGGATCGTCGGGCGGGTGTGGACGGTACGCCTGGACCCCTACGGCCGTCCCTCCGCCGGCGCGGTGAAGCTCTCCTGTTCCCACCCGCCCTGCCCCGACCAGCGTTTCCCCGAAGGCGCCGCCGCGGGGCGCAAGGCGGCCATCGCCCACGTCAACGCGCACTTGGTCCGCGTCCGCGCCGCCGGGGGACCGCGCGGCCAAGCGGGCTGCGCCTGCCGCGCCGCCGACTGCGCGTGGCACATCCCCGATCCCGCCACAGCGCGCGGTGCGGCCGGAGCGCCGACGGGTTCGACGCAGTGCGGGGGACCGATGGTGCTGACGGTGTACGCGGACCGGGCCGGACGGCTGTGGCGGATCGCGGAAACGTGCGCGCGGTGCGCGGCCGCCACCACCGACTGCCGCGTCCTGGACACGGCACCGCCACCGGGACGCCGCACATCGGCCGCGAAGCAGCCGGTGATGCGGAAGCCCGCCACGGGACGGGACGGGGAGGACGGCGCGGCGGAGAACGTGACCGCGCTCTTCTCCGACCACGCCGCTCCGCCGACACCCCGGGACGAACCGGCTCCCGCAGCGGAGGGGCCATCGCTACCCCGCGCCCGTGCCCGCGCCACCTCACCGGCCGGCGCTTCCCGGAAGGCGCGGCGGTGGGGCAAGATCGCGCAGCGGATCGTCCCGCAAGATCTCCGGCCTGACGTCCTGCGCTTGGAGCTCATCGAGCTGGGAGACGCCTTCCGGGCCTACCAGCAGCGTCCCGAGCCCGACCTCGCCCTCCTCGCCGAACTCCACGAGCGCAAGGCCCGCGCCTTCGCCCTGTGGGCCGACGTCAGCGGCGACGAATCCCTGCGCCACGAGGCACAACGGGCCGAGCAGGCCGCCCACACCACCCGCGACATGCACGCCAACCGCACCGGCCAGTTCCTCGGCGAAGCGGCCGGGGGGGACCAGCCCGCGGTGCCGCGCCTGCTGACCCGTCCGCAAGGAGCCCAGGCCCGTAGCGCCCTGGAGTACGCCGCCGCCCATGCCCCGTCCGAGCAGGCCGAGGTGCGCCTGGCGGTCCTGATGCTCACCCTGCGTGCCGCGCGCGCCGGCACCGGGAACGTCACCGGCCAGGACCTCACCGGCTGGCTCTCTCATGACGCCGAACGCGTGCTGGGCCAACTGGTCGCCGACCGCTGGCTGGACCTCCCCGGGACCGTGGCCGAGGCGATGGCCTCCCGCTCCGAAGACCCCACCGCCTTCACCGTCCCCTCCCTGCTGCCCGACCAGGCGGACCGGTTCGCCCTCGGCAAGACCACCCGCGCGAAGGTCTCCGGCTGGGCGCAGAAGGTCGTAGGAGACCGGAAGGTCCGCAAGAAGAAGCTGGGCGCCACCACCCGGCTCCTCGCGCTCTACACCGCCGCGTTCGCCCGCCCCGACGGCCGCCTCGGCCACGTGGAAGACGGCGGTCTCCCCCTGGACCGGGTCGCCGCGTTCTGCGTCCTGCCCCCCGACCAGGTCGCCGAGCACGTCGACCTCCTCGCCGGCGCCGACTGGCTCACCGACACCGACCTCACCGAGGAGACGCTGCGCGGACGGCTCACCGAACGCGTCCTGCCACTGGGAGGACTGCTGTAACGCGCGAAGGAACGCCGACGTCCGGCGCGGTGTGAGCGCCGGGAGCCGGTATCCCTCCGGGCGCGGCACGGGCACGGCACTAGGCTGACCGGATGTCGAACACCTCTCCGCCTCCAACGGCGCCCCGGAGCACCGCCGCGGTGCCGCCCCTCCCGTCCCGCCTGAGGAAGCGAATCCTGTCCGTCCCGGTCGCCACGGCTCTGGGGGTGGCGTGTGCGGGCTATGCGCTGAAGGCCGAGGCGCATCGCGGCGACCGGTCGGTGCCGTGCAAACCCATGCGGGCGCCGGTCTCGACGAGCGAGTACCTCGCCGCGTGGGCCGGCCTGGCCCTGGGGGTGACAGCGGTGGCCGTGTGCCTGATGGCGGCCTTCAGCATGAACCGGAGCCGCGGGGTGGGCCTTGCTTCGACGAAGCCGGGCCTGCTCGCGTCTGCGAGCGCGTGGCTCAACCTCGTGGCGATACCGTTCGAGTCGCTGGCCCTCTTGCTGGCCCACCGGCCTGCCGGCGTCTGGCCCGGCGGTGACTGCGGCTGACTCCGGCCGGAATCGGGGAGAGTCGCTGCGGGCGCCGGCTCTTCGTCAAAGACTTGACGTGATGCGGGGGATCGGCATTGGACGAGCAGTCGCACGCGCCCTGAGGCCTGTCCTCCGCGCGTGAACACTGTGCCCGGCAAGCGGACTTCCGCTCCACAATGAGAGGGAAAGTCACCATGGGATTGCTCCTGTTTCCGGCCGACGGGGAAACCGGCGGCCCGGAAGTCTGTTTCTCCTACAGGGGATTCGGGGCATTCCGGCGGCGACTCGCCCTGGCCGAAGGGTTCCGCCTCGACGAGATGCAAGGGTTCGGTGGAGACAGAAGCTGGACTGACGTCTCCACCGAGCTCGAACCGCTGCTCGACCACCCGGACGACCACGGGAGGTCATTGTCCCCTCAGGAGTGCCGGGCGATGTTGCCGCGCCTCAGGAGCCTGGCGGACGAGTGGGCATCGGACGAACCATCGGACCCGGAGCTGCGGGAACATGCCGGCAACGCTCATGACCTCGTCGAGGTACTGGAGGTCTGTGTCCGGAAGAATGCCGAACTGAGCTTTGGCTGACGAGAGCTCCCAGCCCTCGGCCAAGGGATAAGCCCACGATGACCGGGGAAATCGTCGTCGACCGGTCCAAGCCACGGCGGAGCGCTGCGCAGAAGCACGGTGATCCGTACGTCGCAAAACGGATAGAGGCCGCGCGGACACGGCTCGGCGCGTGCGGCCTCGACGACGGCGGGCCGGGAATCGTCCAGGCCCCCCACGCCGTCGCGGCATCGGGAGCTTCGGACAGGTCTCCGCCCTCGGCGCCCGAGCGGTCCGCCCGCAGCCGACGCGACCGGACCGACAGTTACCACCATCCCCGCCGGTAGCGGACGAGCCCCAGGCCGGCGCACCGCGCCGTCACCCGCCGCCCCCTCCCGCCCGCCGTCGTCCGGCGGCGACCGTGGCCCGGCACGCCTCCGCGTACGCCCGCACCAGCGGCCGGTGATCGTCCTCGCGGCGCCAGGCCAGGGCGTAGTGGCCGGGGCTGATGCCTCTCACGGGGCGGGTGGTGACGCCGCCCAGGGTGATGAGGGGGGCGTTGCCCGCCGCCACCAGACAGATGCCGAGGCCGGCGATCAGCGCCTCGTACGTCTCCTCCGTGCTGGCGATGAGGGCGCCGATGCGCGGCGGGCGGCCGGCGCGGGCGTCGAGGGCCAGCCAGTAGTCGCGCAGCGGGCCCGCGCTCGGGGGCAGGGCGAGGAACGGCTCGTCGGCCAGGGCCGAAAAGTCGATCTCGGCGTGGGTGGCGAGCGGGTGGGTGTCGGGAAGGGCGACGAGGCGGGGCTCCTCGGCGAGGACCACCCACCGGTAGCGCTGCGCGTCGGGCAGCGGCAGCCATACGAAGGCGACATCGGCGCTGCCGTCGGCCAGACCCGCCGTCGGGTCGTCCCAACTCACCTGGCGCAGGCGGGTGGTGGCATCCGGGTGCGTGGCGCTGAAGCGGGATCGGACGGCCGGGAGGAGCCCGCCCCGCCCCGGGCTGGTGCTCATGCCCACCCTGAGCGTGCTGCGCTGTTCGGCTTTGGCCGTCTCCACCGCGGCCGTGCCGGCCTGCCACGCGGCCAGCACCGTCCGCGCGTGCGGCAGCAGGGCCTCGCCGACCGCCGTCAGGGCCACGCCGTGCTGGTCGCGCCGGAAGAGCTCCGCGCCCAACTGCGATTCCAGCGCGCGGATCTGTTTGCTCATCGCCGGCTGCGAGACGTACAACCGCTCGGCGGCGCGCGTGAAATGCAGTTCCTCGGCGACGGCGACGAAGTAGCGGAGGTCTCGGGCGTGGACGTCCATGGTCATAACCGTTGGCTATCACGGTGGATCTTGGACAGGCAACGGCTTTCGACGGCAGTCTGATCGACGTCAGGACGACGGGATGGCGAGAGAGCCGAACGACCAACGGGGAGTTGCCGTGAACAAGGTATGGCTGGTGACGGGTGCGAGCAGCGGATTCGGGCGGGTGATCACGCAGGCGGCGGTCGCCGCCGGTGACGTGGTGGTCGGCGCGGCCCGGCGCCCGGAGGCGCTGGACGATCTGGTGGCCGCGCATCCCGACCAGGTGGAGGCGCTGCGGCTGGACGTCACGGACACGGCCGCCATCGAGAGCGCCGTACGGGACGTCGTGGCCCGGCACGGGCGGATCGACGTGCTGGTGAACAACGCGGGCCGCACGCACGTCGGCGCCGTCGAGGAGACGACGGAGGAGGAACTGCGCGAGCTGTTCGACCTGCACTTCTTCGGCCCGGCGGCCCTCGTGCGGGCGGTGCTTCCGCACATGCGCGAGCGGCGCTCGGGCGCGATCGTGCAGATGAGCAGTATGGGCGGGCAGATGTCCGTGGCGGGCTTCGGGGCGTACAGCGCGACGAAGTTCGCGCTGGAGGGCATGTCCGAGGCGCTCGCGGACGAGCTGCGGGAGTTCGGCGTCAAGGTGCTGATCGTGGAGCCGGGCGCCTTCCGGACCTCGCTGTTCGCGACCGGCCGGGCCGGGGCCAGCGTGGACAGCGGGCTGTACGCCAAGGTCGGCGAGACCCGCGCGGCCGTGGCCGGCGGGGACGGCTCGCAACCGGGCGACCCGGCCAAGGCGGCGGCGGTCATCCTGGCCGCGCTGGAGGCGGAGCGGACCCCGCTGCGGCTGCCGCTCGGCGACGACGGGGTGAGCGCCGTCCTCGCCCACCTCGACCAGGTCCGGGAGGACGTCCTCGCCTGGGAAAAGCAGTCCAGGGCCACGGCCTTCGACGCCTGAGCCGATACGGCCTCCGACCCCGGCAAAGGGCCGCAGACCGCGCACCAGGTAGCTGGCGTCCGTTCTGGCCGGTGGCCCGTGCGCCGGTGGCCGCCGGAACGGACAGCAGGCCGGCGCCGGTGAGCAAATGCGCGCCCCTGTCGGTGCTCAGTGCCGGGCGCTCGGTGTGAGGTTCCCGGTAACGCGCAGGGCGTCACTCGTGTCCAGGCCCAGCCGGGCCGTCCAGCTGAGGGCCTGCTCCAGTGTGGCGTCGCCGTCGACCAGGCGGGCCGCGGCGAGCGCCGGCGGGAGCTTGCCCGCGCTCAGCAAGGCGGCCCACTGCCCGGCGGTGAGCGAGAGGTAGCGCAGCTCGGTCAGGTCGGCCAGTACGGAGAGGTCACCGACGTGCACCCCTGAGAGGTCCAGGCCCCGCAGGTTCGGAATGGTGGGAAGTACGGCGATGTCAATCGGCGTGCTGCTGTCCAGGCTCAGGGAGGTGAGGTGAGGGTGGGCCTGGAGGGGGCTGAGGGTGCCACCGGCCAATGTCACGTGGAGCGATTCGATGGGCAACTCGCTCAGTGGCGCAAGGTCTGTAGTGGAGCACCGGTTCAGGCGAAGCAGTCTGAGGCCGGAGGCAGCGCGCAGCGGAGCGAGATCAACGGGAACCGGGGCGTCGTTGAGGGAGAGGGCCTGCATGGTGTGCGGCAACTCGTCTGGTATGTGGTCATCGGCAATCCACTTCCGGTCGTCGTCCGTGCCGGGAAGCGGTTGCAGCAACTCCAGATTGTCGTCGTACGTCTCGAATGCCCCCAGTTCGAGCTGTTCGAGGTTATGGCCCAGCAACGAGGTGATGGAGTCGGCGACATAGACCGGCCCCTTGTGGTAGTCGCGGCCGATGCGGATGATCTGCCCAGGCCGGCCGCCGGGGGCGGGGGAGAGGTCGACGGCCAGGTAGTTGCCGTCCTCGCCGCTGGCGAAGGGCACCCACCCGGGGTGCCCGTCGCAACGCCGGACGGTGCCCGGCGGTTCGGCGTCGAAGATCACCCGGCTCCAACCCAGTTCCCAGGAGAAGTAGCCCGGCTCCCGCATCCGCGCGTGGACGGCGATCATGCTCTTCAGGGGCAGCCAGGCGTTGCCGCCCAGCAGGTAGCGGTGCTCGTAGCCGGTCTGGTCGCCGTCGGCCACCTGGTACAGCGCCCGCAGGTCCGGCGGCAGCGGTCGGCCGACACGGCGCTCGGCCTCATCCAGCGCGTCCGCGGAGGCCGGCGGCGGCAACTCCTCGTCCCGGCCGAGCACCGCCGCGCGCCGCTCCAGGCAGGCGCGAAAGCGAGCCCGCGCCAGGTCAGGGTCGCCTGCCGGCGTCGCGGTGGACCCGGCTTGGGCGAAGCCGGGCTGCGGCAGCCGGTACGCGCTGTCGAGAACGGTTACGAATCCGCCGCCCCGCCCGCGCAGACTGCTCACCGTGTCCCGCCAGGCCACCAGCCGGTACTCTCCGGACGGCTGACATTCCAGCTCCACACTGGTGCTCTCCCAGCCCCGCACGTTCCGCACCTCTTCCGCCAGCAGACGCAGCTCTTCGAAGGGGCTGGGGGTGGAGAGGCGCCAGGACTTCCGTCCGGGGACCGCGTAGTCCCCGGCGACACCGACGCTTGCCTGGCCCGCCGTGCTGGCGAGCACGGCCCGCTGCCATCCCGGCGGTGCGCTCGCCACCATCACGTCGGCGATCCGCCGTACCACCTGCTCCACCATGACCGAACTCCCCTCGTGATCAACGCGCCCGCCATCATCGCAGGGAGCACGCAGTGCGAAGGCCTGTGGCATCGGTGGCCGTCTCCGCCCAACGCTCCGGCTGCTTGACGAGGTGCCGTGCGGGTGGTTCGACCGTGCGTCGACGGCGTGCGTTCCGGGCCTGCAAGCCGCGGCTGTGCAGGGTGAGGGCCTGCCGGGCGTCGTCACGTTCCCGTGTTCTCTGCTCGAACCGTTCCAGGCGCCGGCCGGCCGCCTCCTGCGAGGAGGCGATATCTCGCAGGAAGGGCAGTTGACGGGGAGGGCTGAGCGGGGCGGACGAGGGAGACCAACATCGCGTCCCGGCCGCCTTCTGGTCACGCGTGCCGCTGCACCGTTCGGTATGACTGTGTAACAGCCAAGGAACCAGCGGTGACAGGTGCGCCGGACGGTGACTAGCCTGTATCCGCACAGGAGTTGGTACGAGCCTGTTGTATGGGGGAGCGGATGTCAGGCGAGGACCGCGAACCGGGCTTACGGGCGGGAAGGCGTTGTTGGGGATGTGCTGCACTGGCTGTGGCAGACGGTGGCATCGCCCGTGCTGGCCGCTTTGGCACGGCTTCCCGAACTGGCAGGGTCAGCGGCACAACCGCATGTGTGGTGGATCCCCACCGGACCGCTGACGACCCTCCCCCTGCACGCGGCGCTGTCCGCCGACGGTCGCTCGGTCCTCGACCGTGTGACGTCCTCCTACACCCCTACGGTGAGTGCGCTGACGCGGGCCCGAACGGTGCGGCGCGCCCCGGACCGCGACCGGCGCCCCACCCGCCATCTGCTCGTCGCGCCCGCCGTCGGTGAACTCCCGGCGACCAAGCGGACATTGGCCGATCTCGCCACGCTGCTGCCCCGCAGGCAACGCACCAGCCTGGTGGGCTCCGAGGCGACCTGGGACAAGGTCCGCGAGGAACTGCCCCGGCACGCCTGGGCACACTTCGACTGTCACGCCGTACAGAACTTCGACGAACCCCTCACGAGCCGTCTCTCCCTGCACGACCGCGATCTGACCGTCGCCGATCTCACCGAACTACCGGGGAACGCCACGGAATTCGCACTACTTGCGGCCTGCACCACTGCAGCCGGGGGCAGCCTCGTCCGCGACGAGTGGGTCAGCCTGGCCGCCGCCCTGATGTACGCCGAGTACCAGGCTGTCATCGGAACGCTGTGGCCGGTGCCCGATGGACCCACCGCTCGTATCGCACGAGATGTCTACGCCGCGCTGATCCCGCCGGCCGAAGAGCCACGCAGTAGCGAGCGCACCGACGCTGCGTCGTCGAAGTGGCGCCGGTTCCTGCGCCGCCTCCTTCCGTTCGCCGGTCGCCGGTCGTCGGCGCCGAAACCGCCCGGGCTGTTCCGGACCGTTGACCTCAACGCCTTCGACAGCGCACGCGCCCTGCAGCGGGCCCTGCTCCGTGAACGAGATCGCCGCCCCGACCATCCGAGCGCCTGGGTGTCGTTCGTGCACTACGGCGTCTGAAGGCCCTGCGGCTCAGCGCTTGCGGCCCACACCGCCGAACATGGCCACCTCGTCCGGCTCTTCACCGCTCGCCGCCACACGCCAGCGCGAGCACGAGATCACGCCCGGCTTCAGGAGCTCCGGGCCGTGGAAGGAACCGCTCATCAGGCTCGGCTGGTGCGGCTGCAGTGGGACCTGGAGTTTCGGTGCCTTGCAGAACCTGTAAGCGGCCCGGGGCTCCGAGGATCTGCCGCCTGACTTTCCGGGCCGCGGTCGATGTGGAAGCGGCCCGCGAGCGGGTGACCCGCGGGCAGCTCGCCGTCGTGGCCGCACGGGAGGCGTGGGCCGACGCAGGGTTCCCTGTGCTGTTCATGACGGCGTGGTCGATGCCCGGAGGGTGGGCGTATCGATGGGCACGATCATCGGCGGGGCGCCGGTCCTGGTCACCGCCGAACACACTTTGTCCTCGCGCGGTGCACGATACGTCTCCCCCTTGGCCCGGCGGGACACGTCGCCTTCCCACGCCTCCTATGTGACCGTGTGACCGGGCATCGGCGCGGTGCACGGTGGTTCCTTCGTCTGCGGCAGCATGGAAACCAGGACTGCCGACTCCTTCCCGAATCAGGAAAGTCCGCCCGGCATGATTGCCGCGACCGGGTGCGCCGCCCAAGGGGTGGGGAGGGGAAACAGGCAGCGCACAGGTACGCGGTACTGCCTTGTACGGCCGTCTCGAATCTGCCGGAACCCCCTATCGAACGTATGGCTGTATTGACGGTTGGTCATCGGCTGGTTCAGCCCCTGGGGCTGCGGTACATGAAGCCGCGCTTCCCAGAGAGGAACCCCTATGGTCATAGAGCCGACGCAGGAGCAGCAGGCCGCCCGTGAGGTGTTCGCCTCCGGCTGGGACCTGGCCCGGGTAGCCGGGGCGGGGCGGGCAAGACGTCCACACTGATTCTGATGGGCGCGGCCTGGCGTACCCGGTGCAGCCGATCGATGTGCAGTACCCGAACCGGTCGGCACTCGGGCACGCCATCGACTACCGCCTGCGCCTCAGCCTCGGTGGCCGGCTCGGACTGGCCGTCGTCGCCGGTGTCATGCTCCTTGACGAGACCGGACCGCTGCGCGGCGCACCGGCCCGCGGGGCCCGCAAGGCTCTGCGCGCGGCGGACCGCGAGCTGCTGGCCACCGTCGACACCTACCTCACCGACCCTGGCAGTCTGGAGGAGAACGCGCTCATCCGGCTGTGCTTCGTGGCCGGCTTCTTCGAGGACTCGCCCGCCACCCAGCTCTCGGTACAGGCCTTGTCGGCGGCGTGCCGTTCCTTGATGCGGGTAGTGAAGTCGGCGGGGGCGATGCGGGCGTTCTCGACTTCGGGGTGGTCCGCTTCAGTCGGGTGAGGAAGAACTCCGACCAGCGGTCGGTGACTTCCTTGCGGCGCACTTCGTGGGTGGTGGCTGCGGCTCCCGGACGGCCTGTGCCGTCTCCATCTGTTCCTTGGCCGTCTTGATGACCTGCTGCTGGGCGCTGATGTAGTCGGCCGACTCCAGGCACTCCTTGAGCTGGGCGACGTCGCGGCTCAGGCCGTGGGCCTCTTTCTCGGCTTGTTGCGCGGCTTTGAGGGCGGGCTGAAGATGCTCCGCGTCGTAAGTGTCGCGGGCAGTGAGCGCGGTGGTGGCCGCCGTATCGGCCTGGGCGGCCTGGTCGGCGGCGGCCGCCGATGCCTCCTGAAGGCGCCGCAGTCTGAGCAGGAGCCGGTCCACATTCGCGCGGGCTGCGGCGATCTGCTGCTCGCGCCGGTCTTCCACGCCGTCGGGGCTCTGACCGCATTGGCGGCACGGGCCCGGCTTCCGCCAAGGGCCTCGGAGGCGAGACCCGTCCCTGAAGCCGCGGCAGGGACAGGTAGCTCCCAGGTGGGTTAAGGGATTGGTTAAAAGTTGGGGTAAGTCTTGCTAGTGTTCAGGCATGGCAACCAGTGAGGAAGAGCTGTTCGCGAACGTGGACGCTCTGCTGGAGGAGGAGCCGCAGCTTCCGCCGCCGGCAGAGCGCGCTCGGCTGCGCGAGGCCGCGGGTATCACCCAGGTCCGTATGGCGAAGGCCCTGGGAGTGACCGAGCAGACGGTGAAGAACTGGGAGAACGGCCGCTCCGAACCGAAAGGGGCGCGCCTGACCGCGTACCAGCGACTGCTGAACGGGTGGGAGGCGAAGTACCCGCCGCAGGCCACCGCGACCGCGCCGGCCCCCGCCGCGCTCGCCCCGGCCCCTGCGGCCGCGGTCGCCACGCCGCAGGTGTCGGCCACGTTCACCGGCCCGGCCGTCTCCGAGGCGAAGACGCCCGCCCTGGTGGAGGCTCCCGCCGCCCCGGCCACCCCCGGGCGTGCTGCCCGTCCGGCCGCCTGCCCGGCAACGTCGTCGCGGGCTTCGGTGGCGAAGAAGGCCGCCGTACCCGCCTTGGACCCGCGGTTCCCGCACGGTCCGCTCGCCGTGCTGGATGGTGACGGTTCCGCGTACGGCGTTGACGGGATCGTGCTGGACTGTCCGGCGGTCACGGTGGTGGAGCTGGTGGAGTGGACGCTCAAGGAGTCCGGCCTGGGGGCGCCGAAGCTCAACCGGTACGGCAAGGACTCCGACCCGCTGATCGTGCTCACCACGTCCGCTGCCGTGAAGCTCGGGCTGCCGGAGCGCTTGGAGGGCCGTGAGCAGCGCCGCTCGCTGCGCCTGCCGGAGGATCACCCGGTCGTCGAACAGGTCGCGAAGGCCCAGTGGCAGCTCACGCAGCGCGGGTTCGGCCCGTGGGCGCGCATCTACCGCAAGGCCCACGGCCGCGACCGGCAGTGCGTGCAACTCGCGATCCTGCCCTGGGACGCCCTGGATGAGCGGTCCTGGCCCGGCGTGGCCGACATGGAGCCGGCCGACATCGCCCGGGTCCTCGGTGTCTACGCCCAGCGCGTCATCACTCCGCGCGGCTCCACCGCCGTCTCCGGGCTGGAGCTGATGACGGCGCTGCGCCCGCCTACCCGGCCGGTGCGCGATGAGGAGAGCGGCAACTGGATCTCCGCCCGCAACCCCGGCAGCTTGGGGACGGAGCCGATGGACCCGGCGCCCCCGGAGGCCACCCCGGAGCACCCTGTCGTCGTGAACTCCGGTTGGAGCGGAGGCTTCCTGAACGAGGAGGCGTATCAGTGGGTGCGGTCGGTGGAGCTGCTCACCGATGAGGAGTGCTACTTGCCGTACGCGGTCGGCTTGGATCTGAACACGGCGTTCCTCGCTGCCGCGGCCCGCCTGGTCGTCGGCCTGTCCGCCCCCGACCACTTCCGCGCTCCGACGTTCAATCCGAAGATCCCCGGCTCCTGGCTGGTCGACCTGTCCCACATCGAGCTGGACCCGCGCCTGCCCTCCCCGTTCACCCCGGACGGCATCCGGCCGACGGGCCCGGCCTGGTATCAGACGCACACCGTCGCCTACGCCCAGGAGCTCGGCTACGACGTCCACCCGATCGAGGCGTACCTGCGCCGCGAGACCGGCGCCTACCTGGACCCCTGGCACGACCGGCTCAAGACGGCGTATGTCGACACCCTCGCCGACCTCGGCGTCACCCGCGACCTGTCGGACGCGGAGTTCCTCGCCGTGATGGAGCGGCACAAGCAGGTCGATCCGGCCCTGGCCGCCGTGCTGTCGGCGATCAAGGCGACGGTGAAGGGCGGCGTCGGCAAGCTCCGCGAGCGCCCCCAGGGCAAGCACTACAAGGACGGCGAGCGCTGGCCCGCCCTGGAACGCCCGACCTGGCGCCCCGACATCCGCGCCGCCGTCATCAGCAAGGCGCGCATCAACATGCACCGCAAGCTGCTGAACATGTCCCGGATGACGGGCCTGTTCCCGCTCGCCGTGCTCTCCGACTGCGTCGTCTACCCGAGCCCCGGCGACAGCCCGCTCGCCTTCCTGCCGTACGCGGCCTCGGGCAAGCCCCAGCCCGGCGGCTTCCGGCTCGGTCCCACCCCGGGTCTGGCGAAGCTGGAGGGCGTCCAGTCGATGCTGTGGGCGGTGGACCTGATGGAGCAGGGCCTCAACCCCGCCCGGCACATCAAGGGCGGCGACGCCGTCTTCGACGAAGGCGAGTAGCGGCCGCAGGCCACCGACACCGGCTGGCTGCCATCCCCCCCCCAGGCCGGGGCGGATGCCGAATCGCACCGAAGGAGTCGTAACCGATGAACACCCCCGATGCCCTGCCCCCGCGGTGGCCCGTCCCCACCGCCCCGCCCACCCATGACCCGGCGCTGTTCGCGCGGGCGATGCGGGACATGCGTCTGACCCGGCGCGCCCGAGGCGTCCTGGCCGAACTCGCCACCGGCTACAACCGCGGACAGGAGCCTACGGTCAGCAGCGAACCGGTCTCCCGCACCCGTGACGAGCGCCTGGCCGCTGAGGGCCGCGACGCCTTCCGCAAGGCGGTCGGCGAGCTGCGCGGCTTCGGCTGCCTCACTCCCGACGCCACCACGGTCTCGGGTGTGGGCGAGCGCCTGGTCACGGACCTCGTCCCGGCTGCAGGCGCCCGTCTGATCGCCCAGCGTTACGGCCCCGGCTCGATCACGGACGGGAGCTGACCGGTGGGAGACATTGACGAGGCCCTCGAGCGCGCCGACTTCGAGGCGTTCACCCGCGAGCCCCCGAAGAGCCTGAAGGCCCGCATCAACTTCCTTGTGGGGCAGTTGAAGACCACCAAGGCCGTCGCCCAGGAGATCGGGGTCAGTCGGCGGTCGGTGGAGCGCTACCGCACCGGTGAGCGTAAACACCCGCCCAAGGACATCGCCGACCGGATCGATGCGGCCGTACGAGCCCGCTGGCAGCCGAAGGTCCGAGGGCGGCGCCGCAAGCAGGCCGCCACCGCCACTGGCATCACCATCGAGACCCGGGCCCGCTTCGGATACACCGCGCCGGTCGGCACCACCGACGACGGCCGAATGCGCCGGCTGACCGTCCACCTCCCCCCGACCTATGCCCGCCGCCTGTTCGACGCGCAGCAGCAGGGCGCCACCGACCAGCAGATGCGTCACATCGTCGCCGAAGGACTGCAAGAGGTGTATTTCAAAGACGGCGGACGCCGCGCCGATGGTCTCGAAGTCGCCCTCACCGACATCGACTACTTCGACGTCTCCTACTGACACCGGACTTGGAGAAACGCGCAGGCGGTCATGCCGCCATGGTGGATTGTCAGAGGAGAATCGTCGCGGGTTGCCAGTCGTTTAGCTGGGGTGACCTGCTGGAGGGCGCTGGCAGGTAGTGACGGGTAAACGCTGATATGAGTGTCGAAGTGCCCTGCCTTGCCGACTCCTGTGACGGTGCGGAGTCTGGGTTGGTCAGAGGTGTGAGGTCTGCTGTGAAGCCTTCTCGGTTCACGCGGAAGGCCGTTCCGGTCTGCTCGGCCGCATTATTGGCTTTATCGGGCAGTTGTGACGGCGCTTGTCGATGGGGTTGGGAGGCGCCCTGTTCCACGGGTGGGTGATGTCGACGAGTTTGGGAGGCATCGGGGGTCTTGCCGAGGAAGCGTCGGGGTGTTCCTGGTGGTAGGTGCTGGTCATGCCGCGGATGGCGAAGGTCGAGCTGTACGCGGCGATCCGGCGTGACCACCTGGCGGCATGTCGATGCGGGGGCTTGAGCGCAAGCACGGCGTGACGTGGCGGACGGTGCGGAAGGCGTTGGATTCGTCCTGGCCGGAGCCGCGCAAGAAGCTGCCGCCGCGGGCGACCGGGGTGGACCGCTACAGGCCGGTGGTCGACGAGATCCTGCGGGCGGGCCTGGACGCGCCGCGCAAGCAGCGTCACACCGTCACCCGGATCTTCCACCGGCTGGTCGAGGAACATGGCGCCGACGTCTGTGACGGGATGGTCCGCTACTACGTCGCGGCCCGGAAGCCGGAGATTCTCGTCGAGTCGGGCAAGGCCCCGCTGGAGGCGTTCGTCCCAGACCCACCAGCCCGGTCACGAGGCGGAGGTCGACTTCGGTGACGTGACGATCCGCCTCGCCGGCGAGCTGGTGACCTGCTATCTGTTCTCCTTTTGCCTGTCGTATTCCGGCAAGGCCGTCCACCGCGTGTTCGCCTCCTGCGGCCAGGAGGCATTTTTCGAAGGCCACGTCGACGCACTGCGCCACGCTGGGCGGGGTCCCGCGAACCAAGGTCCGCTACGACAACCTCAAGGCCGCCGTCACTCGCGTGCTCGGGCTGAGCCGGGCGAGGGTGGAAGCTGACCGGTGGATTGCGTTCAAATCGCATTACGGCATGGAGAGCTTCTCCTGCCGCTCAGGCATCGAGGGCGCCCACGAGAAGGGCGGCGTCGAGGGCCAGATCGGCTACTTCCGCCGCAATCACTTCGTCCCCGTCCCCGAGGTCTCCTCGCTTGCCGAGCTGAACGAGATGGTCGAGCACTGGGACCGGCAGGATGACGCCCGCCGCATTGGCTCCAGGTCGCGGACGATTGCGGAGGAGTTCGCGCTCGAACGACCGCTGCTGATGCCGTTGCCGGAGGGAGCCGTTCGAGACCGGGCGGCTGTTGACTCCACGGGTCGACCGCTACGGCCGGATCCCGGTCCGTGCGAACCGCTACTCGGTCCCCATCCGGCTGATCGGCAAGCGGGTCAGGGTCATCCTTCACGCCTCTCACCTCGTGGTTTACGACCAGAACGTGGAGGTGGCTCGGCACGAGAGGCTGATCGCCAAAAGCGCCGTCCGCCTTGAACTGGACCACTGCCTGGAAGTCCTGGTCCGCAAGCCCGGCGCGTTCCCCGGCTCCACCGCCCTCGAACAGGCCCGATCAGCGGGCACGTTCACCCCGGTCCACGACGCTTGGTGGACGCAGGCCATGAAGCTCCACGGCGAGAGGGACGGCACCCGCGCGCTCATCGAGGTGCTGCTGCTCGGACGCCACATGACGCACGAACACGTCGTCGCCGGCCTGGCAGCAGCCCCGCGGGGGGCCGGGGCCATGACCGCGGACGCGGTCGCGCTGGAGGCCCGCAAGGCTGCCCAGGCCGAGACCGAGCCCACACCGGACACCCGGCCCCTCGGCCAGCCGCCGGTGACGGTGACGTCCCTGCACGAGTGGCGCCTGGCGCATCTTCCGCCGG
The DNA here is from genome assembly GCF_051386555.1 of Streptomyces sp. URMC 126. Lineage (NCBI taxonomy): Bacteria > Bacillati > Actinomycetota > Actinomycetes > Kitasatosporales > Streptomycetaceae > Streptomyces > Streptomyces sp. URMC 126. Next base: position 5,069 of record NZ_JBPQTX010000057.1, on the reverse strand, counting down.
ACACCAGGCCGCTGCCCTCGGTGTCTCACTACGACCAGTTGCTCCGACGCCGCCGCACCAGCGGCAGCGGCCACCGTGAGGGAGAAGCGCAGTGACCATGCCCCGACAGCGAGGGTTGACCGAGCAGGCCGCCGGCGCCGCGATCGACTCCGCCTGCCGCCTGCTGCGGCTGCCGTCGATCCGCAACGAGTTCTCCGACATCGCCGACCGGGCGATCAAGGACCAGATGACCTACCGCGGCTTCCTCGCCGAACTGCTGATGGCCGAGTGTGACGACCGTGCCCGCCGCAGGTCGGAGCGGCGGATCAAGGCGGCCGGCTTCCCCCGGGAGAAGTCCCTGTGGTCATTCGACTTCGACGCCAACTCGAACATCGACCCGGCCACCATCCACACCCTTGCCGGCTGCGAATGGATCAAGAAGAGCCAGCCCCTCTGCCTCATCGGCGACTCCGGCACCGGCAAGTCCCACATGCTCATCGCGCTGGGCACCGAGGCCGCGATGAAGGGCTACCGCGTCCGCTACACCCTCGCCGCGAAGCTGGTCAACGAGCTGGGCAAGGCCGCGGACGAGAAGCAGCTGAACAAGACCATCGCCCGCTACGGCCGCGTCGACGTCCTCTGCATCGACGAACTCGGCTATATGGAACTCGACCGCCACGGCGCCGAACTCCTCTTCCGGGTCCTGACCGAACGTGAGGAGAAGAACAGCGTCGCCATCGCCTCCAACGAGTCGTTCGGCGGCTGGACGAAGACCTTCACCGGTCCACGGCGCTGCGCGGCCATCGTGGACCGCCTGACCTTCGACGGCACGATCATCGAGACCGGCACCGGCTCCTGCCGTCTCGCCTCCACCCGGGCCCGAGCCGAAGAGCCGGCCAAGGCCGTCTGACGGCTTCCCTGCAACCCGCCACCCTTCATGGGTGGCGGGGCGCCGACCAGCTGGTTCTCACTGGCCGAGGGAGCCGTTCTGCTCCAAGCCGTCCATGAACTGCTCGTGCACCCTCAGCTCACGCCTTCTGCCTGGGCTCGTCAGAACGATGGTCTTCGCCTCCGCTAGCGACGTGGGACCGGCTCCCAGCAGTTCACGCGTGATCACCACCGCATCAAGCACCTCGACCCGGCGTTCACTCAGCAGCCGCTGCACAGCAGCCATCCCGCCGTCCGCTGCCAGCAGTGGCCGGCACTGGTCGACGAGCACTTCAAGGCGGGCCGTTCTCTCCGGGCTCAGCCCTCTGATCGCCATCGCACTGTTCCTTCCCTCGCGGATCCGAACTCCTCCTCGATCATCCCGGACGCTCGGACATCGGACTGCCTTCATGTCTCGTGAACTTCAGCGAGCCAGCGGATCACCAATTGCCTCCCAGGCTGCTCAACAAACGCTGCCGCTTGAAGTGAACGAAGCCGCATTATCGGCTGCCCGCCCCAACTTCGCTGGATCCCGGACCGGGATTCCACCGTTTGCCCGGTTCGGCTTCGGCAGATGCTGCAAGCCGGTCGGCACGTCGTGACCGGCATACTCCGCGAGTGGGCACGAGCAGCACATGAGGGTCGGAGTCATCAAGGAGGCGAGCCGTCCGCCCGCGGAGCGGGGCCGGGGCCCCCGAGGCGGCCGCTGCCGCACCGGGCGGGGGAGGGAGGCGTTCGGGAAGATAGCGGCGCTTTCCCGGCGGGAACTGGAGGTCTTCCGAGCGTTGGGCAGGGGTGCCTCGAACCGTGCGATCGCGGCCCGGCTCGCCATCGCCGAACGCACGGTGAAGGCGCACGTGGGCCGGATCCTGGCGAAGCTGCGGCTGGAGTCCTCGGCTCCAGGCAGGCCTCGCCTCCTGTGCCTGGCTGATGTCACTGGACGGTGGGCGCCCGTCGGTGCCGCAGCCGGTCCCGAGCTCGCCGTCGACTTGCTCACCGACGGCGGGGACGCCTTACGAGACCCCGAGCAGGCGTAGGGCCGCGGTCACCGCCGCGGCCGCCAGGACCACTGCGAGGAAGGGGACCTTGCGCCAGGCGAGCAGCCCGGCCGCCAGCACTCCGGCCGGCCGGGCGACGCCGGCGGGGCCGTGGCCCTCGGTGAGTGCGGTGGTGGCCACGAGCGAGGCCGGCAGGACGACGGCGGAGATCTCCATGAGCCGCTCGGCGCGTGGAGGGAAGGTGATCCTGCTGCGCAGGAAGGGGCCGGCGAGCCGGAAGGCGAAGGTGCCTGCGGCGAGCACCAGCGTCGCGGCGATCAGGACGAGGGGGTCGTTCATCGCCGGGTCTTCTCCCGTACGGCGGTGACCGGCAACCCGGTCAGTGCGAGCAGCACCGGCAGGCCGGCCGGCAGGAAGGGGGTGGCGGCCAGCGCGATGGCGGCGCCGGCCAGGCCCGCCCGGCGCTTGTCCCGTTCGCGGAAGGCCGGGACGATGAGGGCCAGCAGGACGGCGGGGAACATCGCGTCGAGGCCGAGGGCGTCGGTGTCGTGGACGACCGAGCCGATCAGGCCGCCGGTGAGGGCCCCGAGCGGCCAGCACACCAGGATGCCCAGGCCGCAGGCCCAGTAGGCGGCGCGCTTGCGGGGCATGCCCTCCTGGGCGAGGGCGAAGACGACGGTCTCGTCGTTCAGCAGGTGGGTGCCCAGCAGACGGCGCCGGCCGTGGCCGAGGACGTCGGGCACGGCCAGGCCGAACGGCAGGTGGCGGGCGTTGACCAGCAGGCCGGCGAGCACGGCGGCCACCGGGCTGCCGCCGGCCGCGACGATGCCGACGAAGAGGAACTCCGACGAGGCGGCGAGCACGGTCAGCCCCAGCACCACGGGGAGCCACAGGGGCAGGCCCGAGGCGACGGAGATGGCCCCGTACGACAGCCCGATGACCCCGACGGCCAGGCAGACCAGGCAGATGTCGCGTAACGGCGCGCGATCCATCGTTCTCCATATCGAATGCACGTTTAGTAGAGTGAACACCGTCGGTGGCGTTCGTCAACACGAACGCATGACTTATGGAGCGAACGATGGCGCAGGAAGCGCAGGTCCCCGCGAAGGTCCCGCTGGAGTCGATCGCAACCGCCCTGCGCCGCGAGCGCACCCGGGCCGGGCTCTCCCTCAGCGAGGTCGCGCGGCGGGCGGGCATCTCGAAGTCGACGCTCTCGCACCTGGAGGCGGGCAACGGCAATCCCAGCCTGGAGACCTTGTGGGCCCTGTGCGTGGCCCTCGACGTGCCCTTCTCCCGGCTGCTCGACCCGCCGCGCCCGCACACCCAGGTGATCAGAGCCGGCGAGGGCGCGGCGGTCGCCGCGGCCGGCTCCGACTACCGGGCCACCCTGCTGGCGGCCAGCCCGCCCGGCGCCCGGCGCGACGTCTACCGCATCGACGCCGGTCCCGGCACCGTCCGGGCGTCGGACCCGCACATGCCCGGGGTGGTGGAGCACGTCCTGCTCGCCGGCGGCCGGGCCCTCGTCGGCGTCACCGGCGAGGCCGTGGAGCTCGAACCCGGCGACTACGTGGCGTACCCGGCGGACCTGCCGCACGTTTTCGAGGCCCTCGCCCCGGATACCCGCGCGGTCCTCGTGCTCGAGCACCCCTGAGACGCCCGGGCGGCAGGAGCAGCCCTCAGCGCCCCATGCCCAGCCCGCCGCCGACCGGAACGACGACCCCGGCGACGTACGACGCCCCGAGGGAGGCGAGGAAGCACACCGAGCCGGCGACCTCCTCGGGCCGCGCCGGGCGGCCCTGCGGCACCTGGCCCAGGATGCGGTCGCGGCGGGGGCGGGTCCCGCGTCCGGTGTGAAGGGAGAGGTTCGTGACGCGTGAGGAACTTATTCAGCTCGTGGAGGACGTCATGACGTGCTCAGGCACGGAGGTGGAGCAAGACGAGCTGGTGGAGATGCTGAGAGAGAACGTTGCCCATCCGAGGGTGTTGGACCTGATCAACGCTGACCCGCAGCTTTCCGCCGAACAGATTGTGGACCAGGCGCTGGCGTATCGGCCCATCGCTCTGTAAGGGAGTCCTTCACGCGCAGGTTTCCGGAGACATCTTTTTTGGGGGACGTTGGTGCCGGTGAGGTTGTCGTGGCCCGGGCTGGAATCCGCATCGGTTTTAGCTTCTGGGCCGGCATCCACGGCGGACGCATCGCCACCCGCTTCGGCTTCTGTGTTTCCGCATGGAAAACGCCCGTGATGACGGCGTCTGTGCGTGGCGACTGCTGACCTTGGGTGATCCTGGCGGCGTACAAGGCGGGCGTCTGACTGCCGATGCCCGGTGAGCGCTGCTTCGCGGAAGATCTCGCCCTCGGCTAACCCTGGGCGCCTGCCGCCGAGCGGTTCCTGCGTGAGGCCCTGTCCGGTTGTTTTCGTGTCTCTTGGGTGGCTCTGGCTGTGCGGTATTGAAGACGGTGGCGTCGGGGGCTTCCGGGGGGAAGAGCAGTGGAGCTGCGGCTCAGCGTGAGTGATCCCGCGCACGGTGACCGGACGGACGTCCTGGTCGACGCCGATCCCGTCACCGCGGTGGGCGGGTTGGCCCGGGATCTGGCACGGTGGCTGGGCCCGTCGGTGGACGGACAGCGGCTCCCCGCCCTCCACGTCGACGGATACCCGCTGGACCCTGACATCCCCTTGGGTGCGTCCCCGCTGCGGGACGGCGCGATCGTCAGCGTGGCACACCCCACCGGCTGCCCGCCGCCGCCGGCTCAGGGCATCGCCGAATTACGCCTCGCCGGCGGCCCCGACGCGGGCGGCGTGCACCGCCTGGGCCCCGGCACCGCCGTCGTCGGCAGCGGACCAGAGGCGTGGATACGGCTCGACGACCCCGCGCTGCCGCACTCCGCCGTTGAAGTCACCGTCGCCGCCGACGGCGACGTCACCGTACGGCCTCTCTTCGGTACCTCGGCGACCCTCGACGGCCGGCCGCTCACCGAAAGCCGCCCGTGGCGGCGGCGCAGCGTCGTCGCCGTCGGCCACACCCTGCTGGAACTGCACACACCCGGCTTCCCCGACACCGCGCTCACACCGTCCGAGGACGGAGCGGGACTGGACTTCAACCGGCCGCCCAGGATCACCCAAGGTCAGCAGTCGCCACGCACAGACGCCGTCATCACGGGCG